>JAPOZO010000084.1 GCA_026706025.1 Candidatus Poribacteria bacterium | reverse complement strand
TTGGCAAGCTCTTCAACTCATGAAAAAAGTACATTATGAAAACTGAATGGCTCTGTCACTACTCGAAGAAAACATCTCCAAAAGAGGGAGACCCGAGACTTATTCTGATGCTTCGCTCATCGTCTTTTACACCGTTATGACGCTCAAGGGGATTACGGCTATGCGCGCACAGCAGGATTACTTATTTCACCATCCGCTTTGGCTTGCGAGATGTCGGCTGCCAGCGTGTCCGTCTCACGTGACGCTGGGTCGCAGATATAAAACGTTGACTCCTAAACTCCAAGCGTTCGCTGAATACATCGCAGCCTCGCAGTTCGCCATCGAAGCCGGGTTTCTTCAACAGGTCGTTTATGAAGATAAAAGCCTGTTCAAAGCTGCGGGACCCGTCTGGCATCAGAAAGATCGTCTCAAGAATCATCTCCCTGAAGGCTTGCGAGGTGTTGATAAAACTGCCACTTGGTCTAAAAGCGGGTATCACGGATGGGTTTATAGATACGGACTCCATCTCACCGGTATCCGCAACGGTTTCCCAATAATGTTTCAGGTCCTACCTGCCAACATCAATGAACGCAAGGTATTGGATGCGAAAAAAGACCAACTTATTGAAAAAGGTGTGCGATGTATCGTCGCCGATAATGGATATGTCGATAAAAAACGCCAAGCTGCTTTTGCCGAAGACCAACTGCTTTTGATCACCCCAAAGACGACTTTAGCAGAGGCAAACGCACTTTTAGGAGCAGACCCATTGTATACCGCAACACAAGTTGACACATGGCAGGCAACGCGAAAAGTTGCCATTGAACCCGTCTTTGATTTGCTGAGTAGGCTCTTGTCAATCACAAGGGCACATAAACCTTTACCGATACGAGGTCTGGCGTATGTTTCCACCTTTTTGGGCATTGGCATCGTGTTGCTGCAACTTTCAATGTTAATGAATGTCCGATGCGGGTTACCGACGCGAAATGTTACCTACATCAAAACCGTCTTTCGATAAAAATAAGGATTTATGAAACACCCTCATATTAACATAAAGGCAACTCCCTTGGAGAATCAGTGAATCCACAAAGTATATCCGAATCTATGATTTTAATGTCTGCATCTGACCGATGCCTGTCGATCCGAAGCAAAAATCGCAACGACTTATGCATCCATCAAAGCGAGGGAATAATCTCATGGCTCGTTTTACTATTAGCAAGATAAAAGAAGTCGCGGAATTTTTATGGTGGAAAGGAAGAATTACAACTTCACAGAAGTATTTGGCCGAGAAGTTCAACCTCACAGAGGGGCAAATAGATGAACTTCGCGATACCCCCGAGTATCAGAAGGAAGTCGAGTTCTTAATGCTCAGGCAACGTTCCGCTGAAGATTTTGAGAAATGGGTTAAGAATAATTACAAGCAGTATGGCAATATGAATAATGGATTTGGCAAGCGTATGGGTATTCATCGGCCTGAAGTTGTGTCTGAGATGGTCGAGAATGTCCGCAAAAAGCATGCTGCGATAGCCTCCGGTCAAACTGAAGCTCCAGAGTCGATTCCAGATCCGGATAAAAATATGAACCTGAATGCTGAAGATACTATCGGGGCCGGTAGGAATTCAGTCTACCTTTACTATGACCAGCAGAAACGAGATAGTGCGGAATCCAAAGGTAAAAATATTTGGGAGTGCAAGATCGGTATGACTATCCAAGAACTACATACAAGAATTTACCAGCAAGCCGGCACAGCATTTCCAGCAGAAAGACTCAAGATTGGTCTCCGTATTAAAATTGATAAGTCTAAGAAGATGGTTGAGAAGATAGAAGGAATAATACATGATATTCTGAAGGTACGAGGGAAACACATACAGGAAGCACCCGGAACAGAATGGTTTCTGACGAATCCAGCTGAAGTCAAAAAAATTTATAAGTGCATTGAAAAAACGTAATTCCCGTAGGTTGGGTTGAGCCGGAAATCACCAAGAACCCTTCAGTCTATCAAGAAAACCTGCTTTTCAATGACATGCTTATGGAAATAGGATTATAGCAAAACCCAACAAGCAAACTAACAACTCTGCCTTGGAGAACCAGCAAAACCACAAAGTATCCGTGTATTTGCGTTCATCGTGAAAAAGAAATGATCCGTGCTGGCGGTATACTCCGGTTGAAAACCAAAACGGATAGAATCGGAAATGAATACTTAACACTGGTGCTTAATTCTGTTCTGACGCAAGAACAGGTCAAGCAGGATGTAGGCGGCTCCGTAATTCTCCATTGGCGACCAGACCAAGTTGCGGAAACGGTGATTCCTATTCTCCACCAAGAGAAACAGACTGAAATTGAACAAAAAGTCGATGAATCCTTCAACCTACGCAATCGTGCCAAAGACCTCTTGGAACATGCCAAGCGCGCTGTGGAGATCGCAATCGAACAAGACGAACAAGCTGCTATCAACTGGTTGAAATCTGTTTCATAAACATCTTACTAAGTTGTCCGAAAACTGCCTTGAATCATATTCTACTGTGATGTCAACATCACGGCGATGTCCTCTGGTAACTTAGCATCAATTATCCGCTCAAAGTTCTCAACGCTTTTGTAGAGCTTATGAAACCAAGTCCTGACATCCAACCCTACGCGTTTAGCAGCAGCCAGGTCCGCCCTAGCATTGTCCCAATTTTGCAAAATTAACCAAACTATACTTCTATTGCTATAGACATCGGCACTTTTGGGATCCAGTTCTATTGCTTTCGTATAGTCGGTTATAGCAAAATCAAACTCACCTTTATAGCAATAGGCACTGCCTCTATTGCAATATGCATCAGTATAATTGGGATTAAGTTGTATTGCTTTGGTGTAATCAGCTATGGCAAGATCAAAATCGCGTTTAATAGCGTAAGTGACACCTCGAGCATAATAAGCATAAGCATAATCAGGTTCCAATTCTATCACCTTGCTAAAGTCATTGATAGCTTCATTGACATTGCCTTTTCCGCTATGAGCGCGACCTCGATTGATATATGCTTTGGCGTAATCGGGTTTAAGTTTTATTGCCGCGTTAAAGTCTTCAATCGCTCTATCAGAATTCTCTGTCTTACCATAAGCATTACCACGGTTATTATAAGCAAAGAAATTATTAGGGTTAAGCTTTATCGCCATGTTAAAGTCTTTGATTGCAAGATCATATTCACCTTTGTAACAGTAAAGAACACCCCGATTGGTATAAGCAACGGAATAACGCGGATTCAGTTCAATTGCATCCGAATATACTTTGATCGCTGCTTCTACTTTTCCAAGTAGTACCAAAAAATTCCCACGTTCATACTCAAGTTCTGCTAATATTTCTTCTTGAGATACATCGGACGATGAAGCTGCCTGAGTCTGCATTTGGTGAATAACTTTTCGGATACCAGTAACTGTACTTTGCCAACCTTCGCTCTCATTTTCCCAGACCTTAATAGGTTTACCTTTGTCTGGAAGCACCTGGAAGTCGCTAAGTTCGTGATCTAACCAATCGCAACGTTCGAGAATTATAGGTATGACTCTTACGTTTGCGTTTAAAGCCTCTGTCAATTCTCTATTACAGTTTTCAGAAGCAAGACTATTAGCTGAAACGAGATAGAGGAGAATGTCTGATTCCGCAAGGTTTTTAGATATAGAATCACGCCAAGTGTCTCCAGGGAGGATTTCGTTATCGTGCCAGATGTTTATTAAGCCCTCGCGCTTCATCACAGCAAGATACGTTATCAATTGCTCTTTTGCTTTTACGTCTTTATGTGAATAAGTTATAAAGAGTCTTAAGGGACTTTCTGCAAGGAGGGACAATGCCAACTCAACATTAGATTTGAGATTCGCATCGTTGTACCTTTTTACTAATTTCAAGGCAGTTAGAAGATCCGACTTTGCCTCCCGAATTTGTCTGCCTATAATGTATTTCGCGACCCCTCGACTATAGTAAGCATTAGCCAACTCTGGATTAAGTTCAATCGCTGTGTCAAAATCTTTGATAGCATCAGGGAGCTGCATTAAGGAAGCCTTTGCAACCGCTCGATTATTGTATGCTTCGGCAGAATTCGGGTCGAGAGCAAGGGCGGTATTAAAGTCTTCAAGAGCCTCATTAGGGTGTCCTAAACTATTCTTTGCATTGCCGCGATTGACATAAGCTTTGACATAACGGGGATCTAGCTGGATAGCAGTGCTCAGATCCTCAAGGGCTAAGAAGTACTGTCCTAACTTGCGCTGTGCACTGCCTCGATTATTGTATGCTCCAGAAAGATTCGGATCAATTTTGATAGCACTGCTATAGTCCATAATAGCAGATTCGTGTTGTCCGAGTTTTTCCTTGGCTAAACCTCTGTTAACATAAGCATTAGCGAAATCTGGTTGCAGTCGGATAGCCTCGTTATACGCTGTAATCGCATCTTCATAGCTCCTCATCGAGTACTTCTCATTTCCACGGTAGAAGTACGTTTCTGCAGATACCGATTGTTTTTCTTCCGTCAAAGGTTTCACTGCCTCAGACTTAGAGATTAGTGCCTTGAGGTAGTTTGAAGGGATAACGCAATCGAGACTCTGTCCATCTTCAAGGGACACGAAAGAAAGACCTATCACTTCCCCCTTCTCATTTAGCACGGGCCCGCCGCTGCTTCCTGGCGAAATTGGTGCGGTCATCTGCAGCAATTTTTGGTTGCCAATTTCGCGGCGACCACTGATAATACCATCTGAAAACGTGCCTTCTAATTCCTTCGTATGCCCAGAAACATAAACTGTGTCGCCAAGCTGAACTGCATCGCTGTCACCAAGCGGAAGAGGCTGAACGCTAGAATCAGAGACTTTTAGAATAGCAAGATCATTTTCCACATCACTTGCTGTTATACCTTCAATATCGTACGGCTTGCCAACTAACCTTGCTGTGCCGCGAGATGCCCCTGCAATGAGGTGGAAATTTGTAGCGATCTGGTCGCGCTGCACAAAAAAACCATTTCCAAATCCGAGAGGTTGACCATTTACATGGACTATCTCTAAAAACACTGTAGCCGCTAACGCCTTTTCGGCAAGTTGTACGGCAGTTCCGTTTTGTCTCTGGACCCTTTCCTTAGTGATTTGGTCGTGCCGTGTAAGAGGACTGCTGCCAATATCTATTGCTGAGTATTTTTCAGAGAGAAGTGGTGCTATACGGTGTTGCATTTGAAATTTACCTTTTCCATGAATGGACTCATGTATAACTCACATGTTTACTATAGCAGGCAAAATCTTTTTGGCATCTACTTCAATCATAACAGATTTCCCGAACAGATGTCAATTGATTTCATAATAGTAGACCATCACTTGTAGGCACGCAGATACGATGTATTATATGATGCTTGAATTTTATACTACTCGGTAGTAGCCTGCTCAAGTGAATGAGATTGATGAGCTTCAAGAAATTCCCTGAGAATTTCCACGACTTCCTTAAACTTTTCAAAGTCGGCAGGATTCCTACGCTCTTCACAGATCCAATCACAGAAATCGTTTTTCTTGAATTTAGGTTCAATCTTATTCCTACCATGAACCCCTTTTTTAGGTTCCTCATCATAAAATCGGTCCTCGAAAAGGTCTCCCGGAAATAAGTTTTCAATGCCGCTCTTGTTATCAGGATCATCCGGGTTCTGTGAAATAGATTTTACCCAAATTTTTCCATCTGGTTCTTCTGTTTGAGGCGTATCCCAATCGTAAAGAAGTAGTAACATTCGATCACGCAGTGATGGATCTTTTTTATAAAAGGTTTTGACACGATTCAATCCATCCTTCCCTCCATCTTTCCAACCCTGAGGGCCTTCCACACCAACAGGTTGAATTTCCAGTGAATTCAGGAGTGTTTCTTCGCCCAGCAGCTGCAATGCTGTTTGAATGTATTTCGCATCTGTCTTTCCTTCTGTTAGTACAACAGGTTTCGTCATATCTGCGAAACGTTGTTTTATCTCTTCTTCAAAACGTTCTGTATTCTGATAGAATTCAAAAGCATTTCCGAATTCAGTGAATCGCTCGCTACTAATCAGAGTTCCTTCAGGTAATTCAATTATGGCAAACCCATCTGCTGCAAATGTTTCTTCCATACCGAGTAGAAAAAGTGGAGAGTGAGACGATACAATGAACTGAACCTTCGGAAAAAGTTTTATGAGTTGTGGAACAATATCATGTTGAAGAGCTGTATGCAAATGGGTATCAATTTCGTCAATGACGACAAGGCCTGTAATTTCATCAAGGCGAGTACTCATGTTGATATCTGCGCGTTCACCATATCGAATAATCGTTGCGAAAAGGTGGAACAACTGAGATTGTCCCTCCGATAACGATTGTAGGTTAGGAATTCTCTGACCATTGCTCAGTTGTATGGCAAGTCTTGATGGCACGGCATCCCGCAGGTTCAAAGATAACTCCGCATTTTTATCTTGAAGTATTGTTTGCAATATGCTTTCAACATTCTGCCGAGTTACTCCGAGGGTATATCGTTCTCGTAATTCCAAGATTTTTGGAGAACTTGAGGGACTTAATTGCATCTCAGGGTCTAACGCACGTGGAACTTCCGGTGCTAACTCAGGATTTATAAAGGAGTCCAGAAAAACATCTAATATCCAAGAAATATTTTCAGAAGCGCAAGTTTCAATCAGAAGTGGTTTGTCAAGTCGCAAATTGGACATGGTCATTGAAGAAGTCAATCCTGCCTCTAAACTCGTATTATACAACCAATCTGGGTTTTCATATCGCCGTGCCGGGAAAAAAGCATGTACATTTTCTTCGATTTCAGAATTGACGATATCTTTGTCTATTGAAACCTTTTTGTCATCTTCTCCATCCAGACAATCCCATACCGAATCAAACCGAGATTTGAAATCAGGAGGATAGTTTGATGGGTCAAGTGTTCCCACTTTCTCACAGTAACATGATTCCCCATCAGTAGTTTCAAAACAAAGCAGACTCAAACTAAATTGTTCACCGCTCCTTATAGCGTGTTGATTAACGGTTCGGAAAAACGCATGGGCATAAAAAGATACGCGGGCGAATTCTGTGAGTGCATCAACGATGTAAGACAGAAAAATACTTTTGCCAGATCCGTTAGGGCCAACAACCACTACGGGTAGAGGATTTTCCTCATTAAATGGCAGCTCAATATGACATTTCGAGATAGGTCCAGTGTTTTCTAAATAGATTTCTTTCAGATACATATAGTTCCTTCCACAAAGAACTCAGTTACGTAATGGAACGACTTCGTTTAGTAGCATTATAACATGTTTAGAAAGCAGATGTCAATTTGATAGAACTTACGCAGCAGGGTCATTTAATTTATGTCTCTGCGCATTTTCTATCCTTATTTTGCACAACACACGAGATTTTTCATTTTTTCCCCTAAACCCCGTTATCAGGGACTTTTTCTTTTTTTATGCGAAAAACTAAATAACTCTGACTAAAAATCAAGACTATTTAGTTTTCGGTTTGACTTTGGTTTTCGTTTACAAATGTTAACGTTTTTTCGCAATATCGCGAGCACAGCTCGCTCCTACAGAAGAGAGGGTTTGAAAAAACGATCAAAAATAGAGAGAACTAAATAACCTTGGACTAAAAATGATATTTTATGGACAATTGAACAGACGTTGTGATATACTATATACATTATGCCAACGAATCTTGAAAACATACGGAATTTCTGTATTTTAGGACACATTGACCACGGGAAAAGCACACTCAGCGACCGACTCCTTGAGCATACCAATACGCTCGCCGAGCGCGATATGCGAGAACAGGTGCTGGATTTGATGGACTTGGAACGTGAACGTGGTATTACCATTAAAGCCACCGCTGTCAAACTGCACTATCCCGCTCCCGACGGAAACCGATATGAACTTAACTTGATTGATACGCCCGGACACGTCGATTTTACTTATGAGGTCTCACGGAGCCTCGCGGCGTGTGAGGGCGCGATTTTAATTGTTGATGCCGCACAAGGGGTCGAAGCACAAACCTTGGCAAACGCCTATCTCGCTATTGACAACAACCTCGAAATTATCCCTATTGTCAATAAGATTGATTTACCAACGGCGCGCCCGGATGAAGCCAGACGGCAGATAGAAGAAGTCGTAGGTATTCCGGCAGACGATGCGCTCCTCGTTAGCGCGAAAATGGGCATCGGGATCCCTGCCATATTAGAGGCAATCGTCAATCGGATTCCTGCCCCTGTAGGCGAAACTGAAGCCCCGTTAAAAGCACTTGTGCTTGATTCTGTCTACGATAACTACCGCGGTGTCATTATGTACACCCGCATCTTTGAGGGTAGCGTGAAACCGGGTGAAAAAATCCGGCTCATGGAGACAAGACGTTCTTATGAGGTTGAGGAGGTCGGTATCTTTACACCAGAGATGCAACAGACACCAGAACTCCGCACTGGCGGTGTCGGGTACCTCATCGCTGGCATCCGAGAAATTGACAAGGCAAAAATAGGCGATACCATCACAGATCACGTCAGACCGACTGAAACGCCACTGCCCGGTTATCGCGAGATGAAACCGCTTGTGTTCAGCGGCTTGTATCCAGCAGACACGAACCAATTTCATGCGCTGCGGGAGGCACTTGATAAACTCCGTCTGAATGATTCCTCCTTTAATTTTGAACCTGAAACCTCCGTTGCACTCGGTTTCGGGTTCCGGTGCGGTTTTCTCGGCTTGCTCCACATGGAGATCATCCATGAACGGCTTGAACGGGAATTTGGACTCGCACTCGTCCGGACTGCGCCGAGTGTCATGTACCGAGTTCATCTGAAAACGGGCGAGGACGTATACGTTGATAACCCGGCGCATCTCCCTGAACCGAATAATATCGAACGAATTGAAGAACCGTATGTCAATATTGACATTATCGTGCCGCGCGACTATATCGGAAATGCAATGGAACTTTGTCAGAAGCGTCGGGGTGTATATAAGCGGATGAACCAATTGGACGCGACTCGCGTGCAATTACTCTACGAACTTCCGCTCGGTGAAATGTTGATGGATTTCTATCCGAAACTTAAGTCCCTGACCCGTGGATACGGCTCGTTAGAATATGACATCGGCGAATACAAAACCGGAAAGTTAGTAAAACTGGACGTGCTGCTTAACGGCGACCCTGTGGACGCACTTTCGACGATCTTGCCGCGCGATACGGCAGAAACGCGCGGAAAGGCGTTAGTTAGCAAACTCAAAGAGTTGATCCCGCGCCAGATGTTTGTCGTACCGGTTCAAGCAGCGATTGGTAATAAAATTGTCGCTCGCGAAACGGTTCAGGCACTCCGAAAAAATGTTACAGCGAAATGCTATGGTGGCGATGTGAGTCGGAAACGGAAGTTGTTGGAGAAACAGAAGGAAGGCAAAAAACGGCTCAAACAGATTGGCAAAGTGGATGTACCACAGGAAGCGTTCACTGCGATGTTGGCAACTGATGAGTGATAAAAAAATAATTGGGACCAGGGGTAAAACCGTTTCTACATTGGAAAAAGGGATACCGTTCTATGATGAATAACACACAAACCAAGACTCGATTATCCATACAGCAAATATTACAAAAAGCCTGGGTCAGAGAGCATGCAAAACCGATCATTGTTATACTGATTCTCGTGTTCGGTCTGATACGTCCTTTTATTGTAGATGCGTATAGAATCCCTTCTGGTTCTATGGAGGATACACTGCTCATCGGTGACCATATTTTCGTGTGTAAGTTTACCTATGGCATTAAGATCCCCGGCACAGATATAAAAATCTTTGATGTTCATCAACCTGCACGCGGCGATGTTTTCGTCTTTATTCCATCACATGACGAGCGACATTTTATCAAGCGCATTGTAGCCATTGAAGGGGATACCGTTGAAACGCGTGGTAATACGCTTTATGTAAACGGTGGGGTCGTTGATGATAGCACCTACACAAAACATCTGAAATTCAGCCACTTTAAGAGAGATTTTCCGCCGTTCCGGAATCCAGAATATATCCCAACGGGTGAGAGTTTTGACGATTATACTTTAACCGCAAGTCAATTTCGACGTAAATTTCCCGATGGCAAGCCGTTTATTATTCCGAAAGGAATGGTTTTCGCGATGGGTGATAATCGGGACCTGAGCAGCGATAGCCGAACTTGGGGCCCGGTGGCTGTAGATGATATTAAGGGACAGGCTTTCATGATTTGGTGGTCGGTAGCCAATCGTCCTGTAAAGTTCTGGGAAATATGGAAATTGATGGGAAATATCCGGTTTAACCGAATTGGCAAACTGATCCGTTCCGAACCAGATTCGTTCATGTCAAACTAACCGAAAGAAAGAGAGCACACTTTATTCATAAAGGCAATATAATATCATGAATGACAACGACACCCAATTATCGAAATGGCAAAAATTTCGGAAAACCATCGTATGGGAATATTCCCAAGTAATTGTTGTAGCATTGATTCTTGTTTTTGGGTTCATACGTCCTTTCGTTGTTGAGGCGTTCAAAATCCCATCGGGTTCAATGGAAGACACGCTCCTTATTGGTGACCGTATTCTGGTATGTAAGTTTATCTACGGCGTTAAAATCCCCGGCACAGAGATAAAGGTTTTAGATTTCCATAAACCCGCCCGTGGCGACGTTTTTGTCTTTATTCCGCCACATGACCGAGAGCGAAATTTCATCAAACGCATCGTAGCCGTTGAAGGGGACACTATTGAAACACGGGGGAATACGCTTTATGTGAACGGCGCAGCCGTTGACGACACCCACTATGCAAAACACATGAACTTCAGCCACTTCAAAAGAGGCGATTTTCCACCGTTCCGTCAACCGGAGTATCTGCCAGATACTGAAGTCTTTTTCGATTATACCTTAACGTCAAGTCAATTCAGGCGAAAGTTCCCTGAAGGCAAGCCGTTTACTGTCCCGAAAGGCAAGGTTTTCGCGATGGGTGACAACCGAGACCAGAGTAGTGATAGCCGTTCATGGGGTCCCGTAGACATTAGCGACATCAAAGGGCAAGCGTTTATGGTGTATTGGTCTTTTGACGCGCGTCCTGCGAAGGTATGGGAAGTGTGGAAATTGGTAGGTAACGTCAGATTCAATCGTATCGGCAAACTCATCCATGCGAAGCCTTAATATGTCAGCCTAAGTAACTACCGGAATTAACGATGCATCAAGATAGTCGACACCTTATCATCGGAACAGCAGGTCATGTTGACCATGGGAAAACGGCACTCGTCGGTACACTCACCGGTATGGAGACAGACCGGCTCAAGGAGGAACGCGAGCGCGGTTTATCTATTGAGTTAGGTTTTGCCTACTTTGATCTGCCCGATAACTCGCGCGCTGGCATCGTTGATGTACCGGGACACGAGAAATTTATCCGAAGTATGCTTTCCGGTGCCTACGGAATGGATGCCGTCCTCTTTGTCGTCGATGCAAAAGAGGGCGTGCAAGAACAGACGCTTGAGCATTTGGCGATCTTAGACTTGCTTGGCATTTCAAACGGCATCCTCGTCATGACAAAATCTGACTTGGCAACGCCTGATGAATTGGCGGAAGCGACAGAGATGACACAGGAGATGCTCGTCGGCACAAGTCTCGAAGGGATTCCGACTGTGAGTGTTTCTGCGATAACAGGTACCGGTATTGAAGCACTCAAACAGACGATTGTCGAACAGGTAGCACTCGCGACAAAATCAGAGGCAGATGACGGTATACCGAGGCTATACGCGGATAGGGTTTTTACTGTGCAAGGATTCGGCGTTGTTGTGACCGGAACCCTCATCGGTGGGACAATCAATCGAGACCAGCGGATGGTAATTCTTCCGCAAGGGGACACTGTTCGGGTGCGAGGGATACAGGTCCACAATGAACCCGCAACTGTCGCGCAAGCCGGACAAAGAACGGCGTTGAATCTCTCTGGCACCTCCGCGCAGGGCATTCAACGCGGCGATGTCCTCTGCCCGATAGAATTTTCTCAGGTAACGGACAATATAGATGTGTCTTTGCAGGTACTGTCCTCGTTTCCGAGGCTCATTGAACACTGGAGCCGTTTTCGGGCGTATCTCGGTACCCGTGAAATATTTTGCAGATTAATTCTATTGGTTGATGAAGCAATTTTGCCCGGGGACAATGTGCAAGTCCAACTCCGTTTAGAGCAACCGATTTTAACGTTTAGAGGTGACCGGATCATTCTACGTGATTTCTCAGCACAACATACAGTGGGTGGCGGTGAGGTAATTAATCCGTTTGCGCCAAAACACAAACGGTTCACGCCTGAAACCATTGCCACTTTAGCACAATGGGAGGAAGCCGATGACTCCGAGATAGTTAACACCGTATTGGTAAATAGCGAAACCCTTTGCGTCCCAGAATCGTTTCTTTATTACTATCTCCCGCATTCCAAAACGGATGTGAAAACCCTCTTAAATAGGCTCGAAACTGAAGGGAAAATTGTCCGTTGGGATAAATCGGGGAGGACACCCCTCGTCTCCGACGCAGCACGGACCTCGGCAGCAAAAGAAAAAATAGTAGACGCATTGGCAGGGTTTCATGAGGCGCAGCCGCTGCTGGTCGGTCAAAATGCGTCGCAACTGCGCCGAGAACTCAGCATGGATGAACTCGGTTTTGAGAAACTTGAAAACCGACTCATTGCTGAGCGTCTGCTTGTTACGGAGGGAAATCTGCTCCGTCTGGCATCCCACGAGATTCAGTTTTCGGAAGAAGAGGAGACAGCAAAAGAGACGCTGGAGAAATTATTCTTGGAGGCGGGTATGAATACCCCCGCACTCAGCGAACTCAACACGTTACTGCCAGAATACACACCGAAGGTCCTTGAATCCACATTTTTTGCGCTTCTAAATTTGGGGCAATTCGTCAAAGTAGCGGATAACTTTTTCATCCACAAAACCGTTTTTGAAAAAGTGAGCGAATTGTTAACCGCACACCTTCGCGAAAATGAGACAATAACCGTTGCTGAATTCCGTGAAACGGCAGAAACCTCACGCAAATATGCTGTCCCCTTTTTAGAGTACTGTGACAACCAGAATCTCACAGTTCGAGATGGCAATATCCGAAGATTACACCCGCGGTTGTCACGAACATAAACATGTCATGATTATGGGGGAGGATAGGGTCTGGTGGCTCTACCGGTCTTCAAAACCGGCTTGTCCATGCAAGTGGATAGGTGGGTTCGATTCCCACCCTCTCCCGCCACCTATGCATAACGAAGCGGATGGAATTAAACATGCTAAAGACGCTTCCGATAGTCAACGCAAAAACAGATCAACGTCGACACCCCTCGTGGATTAAGGCGCGAATTCCGGGCGGTGGTAACTACGCTGAACTCAAAAAACTCATGCGGGATTTGCAGCTTCACACCGTTTGTGAAGAGGCACGATGTCCGAATATCGGTGAATGCTGGAACAGCCGGACCGCCACCTTCATGATATTGGGTGATGTCTGTACGCGCCGATGCATGTTTTGTGCTGTGAAAAAAGGTGCCCCCGGAGGCGTTGTTGATACCGATGAACCGCGACGGCTCGGAGAAGCGGTCGGTTACCTAAAACTCAAACATATCGTTATTACCTCAGTCAATCGGGACGATCTCACCGATGGTGGTGCGAGCGTCTTTGCTGAATGCATCGCCGAAGCACGAAAACATCGTCCCGGATGCACGGTGGAAGTGCTTATCCCCGACCTTGAAGGGAATTGGGACGCGCTTAGAATCATCGTGCAAGCACGTCCTGAGGTACTTAATCACAATACAGAGACAGTCCAGCGTCTCTACCGCCGCGTCCGTCCTTACGCGAATTACCAACAGACGCTGACGCTCCTTGAAGTCAGCAAGCAGCTTGACGCACAGATGCTCACAAAATCCGGGGTCATGGTGGGTTTAGGTGAAACTGTGACGGAACTTTTGGAAACAATGCAGGATATCCGCAACACCGGGTGCGATATTTTTACCATAGGACAATATCTCTCACCCTCGCCACGCCATCTACCGATTCAACGCTACTATACCCCTGAGGAGTTTGATGAACTCAAAGAGGCAGGGGTAGAAATGGGATTTCGGCATGTAGAATCAGGACCACTGGTTCGGAGTTCTTACCACGCGGGAGAACAAGCGAGATTAGGAAAAGATTGAAACTACCGCCTATGCCGCTTCTCAATAACATTTTAAACACTATCAAGACTTACACTAACAGAAGAACTAAATGCCTCTGGCTGATGTTCCAGAGCCATTCAATTTTAAGAAATTATTGGATTTCACGTCTTTTTTTCCAAGAGCCGGTGCGGTTCGGAAACCGCACCTACCGGGCCTGGTGGTGAAGATTCGCTCGGAAAATGGAGAATTGAATGGCTCTGCTGATGTTCGATTTCAGGTTTACATAAAACTCGGTTTCTGTTAGACTAACTTTGCATATCTACTTACTGGCTTTATCGAGGAAATGTAATGATTCGTGTAATTATTAATGGAGCATGCGGCCGGATGGGACGGCTCATCATCCAAGGCGTTACCCAACAAGATGATATGGAAATTGTTGGCGCGATTGAATATTCCGAACACCCACAAATCGGGAGCGATGCAGGCGTTGTCGCAGGTATCGGTGAGATTGGCGTAGCCATTACAGGTGAACTCAGCGACGCGCTTGGAAACGCAGATGTTGTTATTGAGTTCTCAAAACCCGATGCAACGTTAGAACACCTCAAACAGGTCGTCGATGCAAATAAAGCGATGATAATCGCAACAACGGGGTTTAACGCCGATGAACTCGCGAGTGTCAAGGAACTGGCGTCTCAAATTCGCTGCGTGATGGCACCGAACATGAGCCTCGGTGTCAACGTGATGATTCAAGCACTGGAATTGATTGCCAAAGCCCTTGGAGACGATTACGATATTGAGGTCATAGAGGCACATCACAACCACAAAGCGGATTCACCGAGCGGAACCGCACTGCGGTTAGCAGAGACAGTCGCTACGGCATTAGAACGCGATTTAGATGAGGTAGGGGTCTATGGTCGCCACGGTATTGTTGGTGCGAGACCGAAGAAGCAGATTGGCATCCATGCCGTGCGCGGCGGTGATATTGCCGGTGATCATACGGTGCTGTTTGCGACTGAAGGTGAGCAATTAAGTGTTGTTCACCGGGCCCACAGTCCAGAGGCGTTTGCCAAAGGTGCGATTCGCGCTGCACGGTGGGTCGTGAATGCCCCCAAAGGATTGCACGATGTCAGCGAAGTCCTTTTTCAGAAGCGTCATTAATTGGACGTTTCCACATCTGCTACACGTAGGCTGTGTATTTGCTATTGTATGCGTCGCGACCTTATTTACGGTTGGTTGCGAGGATATAGTATCCAAGAAACCCGTCCGTTACGAGTGGAAAACCGTCATGGAAGGCGATTGGAGTTCGCACCTATACGATGTCTGTTTTGTGAACGAAAATCTGGGTTGGGCTGTCGGTAACGCTGTGGACGTAATTCCAGGTTTCGACGCTGAAGAGGAAGCAGAAAGCCTCATCATCCATACAGACGATGGCGGACAAACGTGGCACAGGCAAAACAGTGGGGTTTTCAACAAGCCGTTGCGAAATGTCTATTTTCGCTCTGCTTTAGAAGGCTGGTGTATCGGTGAAGACGGTGTGCTGATCCGGACAACAGACGGTGGGGAAACATGGCATCAGATTGAAACAGGCACAGAAAACAATCTGCACGATTCTTTTATAGGCGAAGTTAAAGGCTGGATAGTTGGGGACTCAGGCACATTACTGAAAACAACTGATGGTGGACAGACGTTTACAAAGGTGAATAAAAAGACGTTCAACGGAAAATCATTGAAAGGGGTCCATTTTGTAGATAAAAGTCTGGGCTGGATTATTACCTACAATACTCCCGGAAACGCTGGCTACATCTATCGAACAACCGATGGTGGGGATACTTGGGAAGAGCAGTTCACCACAGAAACCGCACTTTTCAACCTTCACTTCATTGACAAACAGATAGGTTGGGTTGTAGGGGATTGGCGGAGTGCCTACGCGACAACCGATGGCGGACAAACATGGCAATTCATCACAGATGGAAGCAATCAACGTCATAAGACGAGTTATGGACAACCTGAGTATCTTGGCAAAGAACCGTTGCACACTTTTACACTTTATGATATTGACTTCACGGATGCCCAAAATGGGTGGATCGTTGGCGACTTAGGTGTAATTCTGCATACCGATTCTGGTGGGAAAGGAAAATGGAAACATCAACGCGGCGGCCCCCGTTTTCACAACAGCGCGGATGCTGTCCTGTTGGGTGTTGACTTTGTCTCGAAGCAACTCGGTTGGGTGGTCGGTGAAAATGGCACGATTCTTCACACCCGCAACGGTGGCGTGACGTGGGAATCACAATCGAGTCCGAGTCATCTTTTAGTAGGTGTCTGTGCTGTTTCTGCGGAAGAAGGATACGTTGTTGGGGATCGAGGGGCTATCTTACGCACTCAGGATGGCGGTGACGTATGGAACGCACAAGACAGTCGTACGACTGAGTGTTTTGGTGCTGCGCACTTTGTATCTCCAGAAAAAGGATGGGCAGTTGCGGAAGCCGGTGTGGTTTTGCAAACCACAAACGGTGGTGCTGTGTGGGAACGCCAAACCTCGGGAACGCAGCAGGATCTACTTGGTGTCTTTTTTATCGATGAAAAGACCGGGTGGTGCGTCGGGAGCGGTGGTGAAATTATCCATACAGACAACGGTGGGAAAACATGGAACCGGCAAAAGAGTGGAACAAATTGGAATCTCTTTGATGTCCATTTTACCTCAAAGAGAGAAGGTTGGGCAGTCGGTCTCTTTGGAACAGCCTTGCACACGGATGATGCCGGAAAAACTTGGAAATCTTCAAAACTCAGTCGACAACTTGAAAAATGGGATCAGAGCAAGAATGTCTGGCTTGATACCGTCCACTTTGTTTCTTCAGACATAGGGTGGGTCGCTGGTATCAGCGGATTTATATTCCACACCGCTGATGGTGGAAAAACTTGGGTACGTCAAGAGAGTCATACGAAAAGCTTTCTTGATGATGTGTTTTTTGTTTCTGAAACAGAAGGCTGGATTGTTGGAAAAGAAGGACTTGTCCTCCATACAAAGGATGGCGGACAAAATTGGAGACCTCAGCGTACAGATACTCGAACGGACCTGAAAGCTATTTACATAAGTAGCACAAACAGCGGATGGGTGGTTGGTCAAAATGGGACGATTCTCAAATATGAAGCTGTTCCGTAGGCACGCGGTAAAAGGTTCCCGCAGGCTAAACGCTGCAAACCCATATCCAACAGACAACCACACATCGCAAGGAATATCGACATGACAGACGAACAAAAATATCTATTCGACTTGCAAGGTTTTATCGTGCTGAAGGGCGTTATTCCACAAGAAGTGGTCAAGGCATGCAATGCTGTCTTGGATCAGTACGAAAATATGCCGCCCGAAGACTATCCGTCGCCCTTGTGTCTTGGAACAGAGCGGACGGAAAAGGAACTCTACATCTCCAATATTATGGAAGCCGACAGCACCTTCAACGCGCTGATTGATATTCCAGAGGTGTTGGATGTGATTCAAGGCGTAACCGGTGGTCCCTACCGTCTCAACCATACCTACACGATTTACCGATGGGGTGGTGGTTATACAGGCTTGCACATGCACGGCACACCGATTATTCCGAAATGTCAGTATCATTGCAAAAACGGAGAGATGGTCTCGACCTTGACAAAGGCTGTTTTTCCGATGTTAGATTGTGATGTCGAAGACGGGTGTTTCGCTGTTATACCGGGGGCACATAAGAGCAATTTCCCTAAACCGTGGGGAGGTCATCCGGATGAAAATCCTGTGCTAACCCCGATTCCGGCGAAAGCGGGTGATGCTATCATCTTTACAGAGGCATTGACACACGGTTCTGTCATCAATGTCTCTGGCAATCCGAGACGGACGCTCTATTACTGTTATAGTATCGGTTATATGCCAGATTGGGGCGGTCAAGGTTTGCATTTTAGTCCAAACGTTATGAAGAGCCTGAGTGAAGTTCAGCAGGCAATCCTTCATCTTAAATAGTTATCAGTTATCAGTTAAGAGGTTTTCGAGTATCCCAAAACCTCTTTCTGACGACTGAAAGATTTTTTTCGCAGAAAAAAATCGGACTGACGACTGACAACTATTCTTACTGGTAACTATTAAAGGAGAAAATTTTGATTACAATCGCAGAACGGTTACAGAAACTTCCACCTTATCTCTTTGTGGATTTGCGCCAAAAGATACAAGCAGCGAAAGCGCGAGGTGTTGATGTCATCAGCCTCGGCATCGGTGATCCAGATATCCCAACACCGGATCCAGTTGTCGATACACTGGTGCAAGCAATCCAGAATCCCGAAGACCCGGATCGGCACCGATACGGATGTGACATCCCCGTTGAGGATTTTCCACAGGCAGTTCTTGATTTCTATCAACGGCGTTACGGCGTCTCCCTATCCGATGATCAGGTCGCTACGACACTCGGAAGTAAAGATGCAATCGTTAAACTGGCACTTGGCATACTCAACCCTGGCGACATCGGCATTGCAGCAAGTCCGGGTTACCCGACCTATAACATCGGACACGTCTGTGCGAGTGCGACGACCTACTATGCCCCGCTTCTGCGAGAAAACGATTTCTATGTTGACTTTGATGCTATCCCCGATGAGATAAAACGTCTTGCCAAAGTCCTCTGGATCAATTATCCAAACAACCCGACAACTGCCACTGCTGACCTTGATTTCTTCAAGCGCGCCGTGGAATTTGGGAGACAAAACAGTATCCTCATTGCGCACGACAACGCCTATAGCGAAAATACCTATGACGGCTATCGTTCACCAAGTATCCTGCAAGTAGACGGTGCCGCCGAAGTAGCCGTTGAATTTTTCTCATTGAGTAAAGCATTTAATATGACCGGATGGCGATTAGGGTTTGTTGTTGGTAACCCAACCGCTGTTAACGCAGTTAAAACTGTTAAAGATAATGTAGATAACGGATCACTCCGTGCACTTCAGTTCGCCGGTGCAAAGGCACTCTCAATAGCAGACGAAGTCACGCCTGCGATAAATGCAGTTTATCAGAAACGCCGAGACATGGTAGTGGATTCACTTACGGCTGGTGGGTGGGCGATTGAGAGACCGAAGGCAACGATGTACATCTGGGCACCTGTTCCTGATCGCTTCAACGGTTCAAGTCGCGCTTTTGCTACAGCACTACTTGAGGAGGTAGGCGTTGTCGTAACACCCGGACTCGGCTATGGGCAATGGAGTGAAGGGTACTGCAGAATTTCCTTAACGTATCCAGATGAAGTCATAAAGGAAGCAATTTCACGTATTCGAGATTTCGCCCATTAATCATTAATCAAAATCTTCGACGCAATGGCTCTGGTCAAAAAAGATTATGATACATACTAACCTCTGTTTAGCAAGTTTCAGAAACCTGAAAACTACGGTTAAAAATCTTATTTTAATCGTTAGTATAACTTCTGCTGCGTTTCTTGTGTGTGGTGATACCAGAGCTGAGCAAATTCAAACTTATACCGTTGCTGATGGACTGGTAGGCCCCATTGTCCCTGTCATTTTCCAAGACAGTCGCGGTGTTCTCTGGTTCGGTTCTGATCGGGGTGGCGTAAGTCAGTTTTATGAAAACACTTTTAAACCCTACGCCGGATCAGTGGACGGGTCCGAGGATGTCGAAGCCGGTGGACTGCTCGGACAGACGCAACAAATCGTTGAGGATAAATGGGGACACATCTGGTTTCTCTCAAAGGATCCTTCAGAAAAATCGGGCAGAATTAGTCGGTTTGATGGCAGCTCAATCAGTTTTATCGGTACTGGGAATGCACTCATCGCGGATCAGCAGGGTGATATATGGGTCGGTGAAAATCAGGTACTAACGAAGTACGTGGCTCAGGGGGTTCAAAGACTACCGCAGGCACAGCCGCATGAAATTATCGGTGAAGATCTGATACGTTCTACAAGTTTAACAATAAGCGTTATTTTTCAAAGCACAGATGGGACACTCTGGCTCGGTGGGAGCGAAGGAGAAGAGGAAAAGACCGGCGTACTTCTGAGTTTCCGAGAGAACCCGTGGGTTCGCACAGAACTTGGCGGCGGTGATACTGATGATGAAATGGACGATGGAACACCGCGTATCCATCCGAATGCTGGATTCACGCGACCCGATATGTCCGACCTAAATGCTGACACCCCAATTGAGACGATAGCTGAAGATGTCTCTGGGAACCTTTGGCTCGGCGGCGATAACCTGCTCCTGCGGTTTGATGGAAAAGACTTTGAACAGATTCTTCCAACTTCGACTTATACCGTACCCAGAAGAAGTAGAGCTTCAAGAGGCGTACCTACAGCCATAGGAAGACCCACCGCAATCCAAATTGATACAAAAGATCGACTCTGGTTTAGTGATGGCCGCTCCACCAGACAATGGAATGGTTCCCGGCTGCAGCGGCACAGAAATCTACGAGGGATTCTTGAACTGGAGGATAAATCGGGCAATCTATGGTTCACTGAAGGACACGGGATGCATCAATATGATCCAGACCTCAATGAAATTCCGAGCACTGTTAATAGCGGGCTTGGAAATGACGAGGTTCGGACGATTTTTGAAGCCGTTGATGGTAAATTATGGTTCGGACACAATAATGGCGTGACAGTGTTTGATCCGACCCCCGCTGTTAGCACACATGCCGGGCTTGGCACTAAAAGGATTCGCACGATGTATGAGGATAGTCGAGGCTACCTCTGGTTGAGTGTTCCAGGGAGTGTCACTCGTTATAATACGAAAACAGACGAAAGTTTCACAGATCCATTAAGGTTAGACCGTGCCCTGCCTATCGGTATGCCGATAAGAAGTGAAAACATTTTCACAGATCCATTAAGGTTAGACCGTGCCCAAAACATGGCTACCTCGGCGGCGCAAGACATCCACAGTGGACGTTCGCAGTCTGAAATCGTGAAAATATTTGAGGTCGGCGGAGATATCTGGTTCATAAACGAGCCAGAATCTCATTTCGGTTCCACACGATATACATTCTTCCGGTACGCAAACGCAAGTTTCGGTCATCAAATTTCCATCCGTATTCGGACAAAAACCGGACCCGGTGGGGAACGTTCGGATAGCAATACCGAGGTCCTTGTTGCCGAGGGTGAACATGTATGGCTGGCTTTTGGCGGACATCTTTTCAAAGCGGACGCAACAGGACTTGTATGGCTTACAGAAAAAGGTTCACAAAGAATTCTGTTTGAAAAAACCATGGAAATTCGCCAAGGCACAAGAGATCGGGAAATGGAACCCGGAGCGGTTGCGATTACTGACTTATACAGAGATTCTAAAAATAGACTATGGGTGCATTTTGGGAACGGAAACGTGAAGCGTTACCCGCAGAATATTGATCGCGCAGCATCTACGACGCGCCCTATCGTGCCGGATGTGCTTAACCTTAAGGCAACAACACTTCTCAAAACGACACCAACAGGTAAATGGTTTTTCAATGCGGTGACAGGCAGGTTGATCCGCTGGAATAACATCGAAACCAGTGAACCGGTTGTGCTTGACGGCGAATCTACTTCTGCCCCGCTCGCAGTATGGCAGAACCCAGCAGAAGAAAACGAAGAGCTTACTTTCATCTTTCCAGATGCCCTTAAGACATATCGCGGTACGGTCTTAGAAGAGACTCAGACTATTAATGAACTCGGTACAGCAAACGCCTCCGTGACTTCTCAGGAAGGAATCCTTTGGCTCGCAACATCTCGTGGTGCAGTCCGCTACGATGGGATGAACCTGACAACTTACACAACAAAAGAAGACGGATTTCTGGTGGACAATGTACGCGACGTAATAGAGGATAGTCGCGGAAATATATGGTTCGCAACGAGAGGCGGCGGTACCGTCCGCTACGATGGTGAAATCTTCCACAACCGAACTACAAAAAACGGTTGGGCACATAACAACATCTCAAAAATCCTTGAATCCTCCGATAAAGATATTTGGTTTGCAACTGAAAGGGGTGTTACACAATACACACCCACGCGTGGTGGGCTGCCGGAGTGTCGAATAACCGCCTTAGAGGCGGATAAACCTTATACGGATCTCTCGTCCAACTTAGTCCTATCTGCGCGGGGTGCTAAAATTTTCAATGTCCGAGGGATCAGCTCGCTTCGAGAGGGACTTTCCTATGAGTTTAAATTAATCGGATTGGATACACCTGCTTGGACAACACTCTCAACGGAGGAATTCGCACTTTTGCCTACCGGTTCTGGTATACCATCTGACCAATGGGTGCCGCTTTCAGCCCCTGGATTGGCGAACCAACAGGCTATGGACAACAGTGGAGTTACGCAGGCATTTCAGAATCAAAACGGTATTCTGCGTATCCGATATACGGGTCTTAAGGCGGGGAATTACAGTTTCCTCATTAAAGCGTTCCGTAAAGATTGGGCGTACACCGCCCCACCCGCAGCTGTAGATTTTAGTATCCCGCCACCGATCTGGACGCGCTGGCGAACTTATTTACCGACGCTTATTTTTATAACGGTCGTATTCTCTCTGATTGGTCGTCTTATTGTTAACCGACGGCACACATTGCAGCTACGCAATGCGATGCGACAGCAGGAAGAAGCGGAGATGCAACGTATCCGTGCTGAATTGAGTGAGGCGCAGAATATTCAGATGGGGCTGCTGCCTACGGAGGCACCCGACACGAAGGCGTTTGATATTGCAGGGATGTCGGTCCCCGCAACACAGGTCGGTGGTGATTTCTACGATTATCTCACTGTAGAGAACGGACAGACCGCTATCGCAGTAGCAGACGCTGCAGGAAAAGGGCTGCGCGGCGCGATGAACGCTGTGTTGACGAACGGGATGTTGTATGAAGTCTCGCGTTTCAAATCCGAAGCTGCAGTTATCCTTAGAGACCTCAATATAGGGTTAGCACCACGGATGTACGGTCCGAGTTTCATCGCACTTAATCTCGCTATCCTTGATGAAACTGAACAACGCATTGACTATGCCAACGGCGGGCAACCTTATCCGATTCTCAAAAGCGGCGCGGATATAATTGAGATTGAAAGTGGTGATTTACCGCTTGGCAGTATGAAAAGAGTAGAATATGAATCCACAACCTTCGATCTAAACGAGGGCGATTTTCTGATCTTTCATACTGACGGTCTCATTGAAGCACTCAACGTAGAGAGCGAGATGTATGGAACCGAACGTTTAAAGGAAACGGTTTCGCGAATTCCTGATGCTGCCAGTGCAGCAGAAACGGTTCAACACCTGGTTGATGATGTCCACAGATTCGTCGGTGAGGCGGAACAATACGACGACCTTACAATCGTTGTGATTAAGCGGCATTCTGACGCATAGACATCGTCCTTAGGCATTTCTGAAATCAATAACTGTTTGTCGATACTCTTCAGGGAGACCGATGTCAAACCGTCTGCCTTTGACGACATATCCTGAAAACCCATCTGCCTTGCGTAATTCGTCTAAACAGGATGTGAGTTGAAATTCGCCGCGCTCGCGCAGATTATGAGAAATGTTCTGTTCGAGAAAATCAAAAATCTGCGGTTGTATTACATAAATCCCGAACACCGTCAAGAACTCGTCTACCTCCATTCCATCGATGTGTAAATGCTCCATCGCATACTCAGGGTCCGGCTTCTCGTAAAACTCTGTTACCGATAGCAACGCGTCCTTTTCTTTCCATACGCCGGTAACGCATCCGAAGTTTGACAACAGCTCAATCGGTGTCTTTTTAAGTCCTACGACGCTGTGTCCTACCTGTTCATAAGCCTCTACGACTTGTCGTGCGCAACATCTTTCCTCATCTGAACCGTAGAGATGGTCACCGAGCATCAATAAAAAGGATTCGTTTCCAACCCATTCTCTTGCACAATAAACGGCATGCCCAAAACCTTCTTGAACGTCCTGTGTGACGAACGTCACCCGACTCCCTAATTCCAGCAGATAATCGCAATACGCCTTATTCTCTTTGCTGAGTTTATTGTAATGTTCAATCGGCGGCGGCGTTTTGAAAAACGACTCAAAGAGTTCGGTATCCCCGCTTTGAACAATGAGACACACTTCCTCAATACCAGCGTTGATCGCCTCTTCAACAATTGCCATAATCGCTGGTTTTGCCTGTCCAGAACTGTCAATTACAGGAAACAATTCTTTCTTCATCGCTTTTGAAGCAGGGAATAACCGAGTCCCAAACCCAGCAGCAGGAATGACGGCTTTTCGGACGTGGCTGCTCGCCTCAATAACCAGTTTCAGACACGACATCTCCAAATCCTGTTCAATAATTTCAATAACACGTTCCTGACACTCTTCATCCTTCACAATAAATTGAGCAGATCCGTCACCTTGTGACCCGACCCCCTTGCCACCCCAGATATAAGGTTGAATCGGTTCATAATTGAGGACTTTGTGAAGGACAGGTGCCGTTAATTGTGAGGGGCATGCCGGAATCAGATGTTTGTCAAACTCAGTTTGCGCGCGTGTCATTAGTTTGCCTACTGTTTCTGCGTCTCCGTCTCGGAGTGCTTGATATGCCTCTTGTGTAATCTGTGCGCTTATGGGGCCGAGGTAGTGTTGTACATTTTTCTCTAATTCGCTCTCAGCGAACGGATAACAGTGATTTAATTGGTTCAATATTAGAAGTGTATCTTTACCAGCACCGAGATCAACAATCACAAGGTATAAGTCTTTCGGCACACTGAGTTCTCGGATATCAACATTGTCGCCATCGAACGTCATCAGGATAGGCCGTTGGTAGGCACACCCTTGGTCCATCCGTCCACAACGTGAAGGTGTTGTCGTCTCACCGCGGTAGGCGTATTCCATTTCGTCGCGTGTTGTCATCTTGAGATCATAAGTGCGGTTGAAGGCACGCGCGACCAACACACTGATAGCTGCACTTGAAGACAATCCTTTTTTGACGGGTAAATCGGTGAGATAATTATCGATTTCCAGCCCTTGTACCCGGTAGTTGGTTAAAATTTGATATGCGACCCCGGCAGCATAACTAAAAAATCCGCCTTTTTCAGCCTCGGTGAGCAGGGCACTCCGCTCCATAGGTAGGCTATAGGGGCCGTGGCGCGTGCCATCACTGAGAGTTGTATTCAAAATCAGCTGGGTTGGATTCGGCTTAACCTCGGCATATACGCCTTGGTTTGTGCTGGTTATTAAAGTATAGCCCTTTTCAATTTCTGAGTTATTTTGCCGGTACCTCGCTGCCCAATCGCTGTGTTCTCCGAATAGACAAATTCTTCCCGGCACGAAAAGTTTCATAGTGTGTCCTTATAAATTTTAGAAAATAAAGATGCTTACCAGCGTCTTACTCAAATCGATATTGGATTGCTTCGGCAATAGCACGGTAACCTATTCGACGGTAGATAGTGTTAGAAGTAGGATTACCCAAGTCCGTGTAGAGAATACAACGGTACCCTTCACTGAGAATTTGCTTTGAGAGACTCGCAACGCACGCACTCGCATATCCCTTGTTCCGACTTTCAGGGGGTGTATATACGAGTTGTACTCGCATTACACCTTCAACAGGTACTGTACGCGCTGCCATTGACACAGGTCCAGCACTCTCCCATAGCCAAATCTGTTCAGCAGGGAGCCTGCTATCAACAATAACTTCGGCGTCGATTTCTCCCACACCTATATCAGCGTAAAAGCGATGAACCCAATCAACGAGGCGTTCTCGGTCATCAGGAACTGCTTTGCGAAAGTGGCCTTCAACTGTAGTAGGTTCTTCCACTTTATCTACTTCATAAAGTCGCTGTCCCATGAACGGAGCCACTACCGACTTTTGCCGTTCTGCCCACTGTCCCGCAAAATATGCTGCTGTCGCGGCATCTCCGACCACCCCGGGCAACTTTACGCCTGCGTCTGATATTGCATCCACTACTGGTAGCACTACTTCAGGCACCATCGGTGTGACAACTGCGCGAAAACTCAACGGAGACTGGAAGACGACACCAACAACAGCATTTCCATCCGTCGCTACCCAGTAGCGGCCGGGTTCAAAGTGCGCAACTCGGGCGTGTAAAAGCGTAAGAATCAGATTATGGTGGACCGGTTTTGAATTCAGAAATCCACCTGCTTTGTCCAATACGGTACTTGCATCATCGCTAAAAGAAATCTCAATCGCCATACTTATATTATATTATGAAGTTAATCCGTAGGTCAACCCAGTTTTCACCAATAAGCATCTCAAGAACGCAGAATGGACGCTACAGAATTCACTGCGTTCGGCTTTGTGCCCATTGGCATCGTTGTATCCAGTTCTCTGCTGAAAGTACGGTTCCCAATGGCAGTGCTGTGTTCTCTGCTATTGACCGAAATGCGGTTTGTGCAGTCTCATAATCTTTTTGTTGATAAGCATTGATACCGATTAACCTCCGAACTTCTAATATTAGTTTTCCGTGCTGTTGCGGCATCAAACGTTCCAGTGCTTGATGAAGGTATTTGTTGCTGATCTGCCACGCCTTTTCTTTCTGAAGTAGTTCACCTGTTAAGAAATAGGGTAACCAACGCTCTGGTGCTATTTGTATACATACCGATAAAAGTGCCATTTTTTCTGACACAGGTTTCGACGCAACCAGTACATCCCTAAGCAGTTGGCGAAGCGAACGTTCTTCTGGCATTGCCCTATTCGGTTGGCTCTGGACTGTATCAGGATAAGATAACGCTGCGATTCGCTTCATACGCCGTCGCTCAAATGTTTCATATTCTGTTTCAATAGAAACGTAGGCATCCATCGCTTTTTCATATTCGTTCTTTAGCCAATAAATATCACCTATCAGCAGCGATGCCTCTGGACTGAATCGAGTGTCTTCCGCGCTTGCAATACGATTCGCTAAGGATAACGCTTTCTCGTAATCCTGCATCCGATACGCACTGTACATAAGTCCTCGTAACGTGCTTAAGTTATCGGGTTCATCTGATAGCATTGTCCCAAAAGTCTTCACAGCGGTGACAAAATCTTTTCGGTAGTATGCCTGCCATGCAGTATCCCGCAGCGCAGCCATCTCATGTGTGCAGACCTGTTCAAAAGCACTCCGCCGCTTTAAACGGTACGCAGTGTAGTTTATATCGGCATCCCGCAAAGGGACACTCTCCAAAAAATCAATCCACTCCGTTTCAAGCGACTGGAGATCCTTCCCATAATGTTTCACAAAATTACCCGTCCGGAAGACACCTTTAAACTTTTCGATACCGTAGGTATCCACAAGAAACCGCACGAAGGAACCCGCCAGCAGATAACTTCGCGAACCTGCATGCCCCCAAAATCCGATTCCCATAATGGCTGACAATGGGGGCGCGATCTCCATCTTGCGCATCGCTTTTGCCCACTGATGTGCTGTCAGTCTACCTTCACTCCAATCCGCTGCGACTGCAATCCCTTCATGAAGTCCAATCTTCAGGCTCACTTTCAGAGGCGACCAAGGCACGGTAAAGACATGCGCCAATTCGTGTTTCAAGACTGGATGCGGAAAGCCTTGGGCGTGGATGTGAAACCCATACCCGAACGGATCTTCCACAGATGTGTTGCCCGCACCAATTAATTGCTTTTTCTGCTCAGGAGACGCGTAGACATAAGCACGTACTTTCTGAGAGAGTTCATCCCCGTCTGGCATGAGATAAGCGGACAATTGGGCATACTGGAATTCACAATCCTCAACGATATTTGCAATCTCTCCTTCAAGTGCGCGAGCGTAGAAAATTTCAAAATGTTCAGTTTCACGAAAGCCACCAAGTTTCTGAGCAATATCGCTGCGCGTTGGGCGGATGCCTAACGCACCTGCATAGACTTGGAAACCGAGTAGGCAGACGGCTAACAGATACAACCAGACACGTTTTGTAAGCGAACTGAACAGTTTACGCCACCTCAACTGAGGCATCAAGTCTGTGTGCCTACTTATTTCACATAGACTGACGGTAAGCCCCAAAAATAGGAGTGCCCACAGTAGCGTTTCTGCGCGAGCGATGAGCAGTGTGCTTGTTATCGGAATGACAAAATCGTATATCGGGCCCGGAAAATATCCAAACGTTGCGTGATATGCGAATACCGGCGGATGGAATATCAGGTTGATAACCACCGGAACACACGTAAGCAAGAGAAATCCGATATATGCCAAAAATGCCAACCATCGCCTCTTAATCCAGAACCCGAAAAATGTTCCTCCTGCTGTCGCGTATACACAACTGATTACGGACAATAGAAAAAAAAAGATAAATCCTTCACTGAAATTACAGTTTTTGATACGAAGCGCGTTCAGCAGAATGATACCGAGCGGTAGTACGAGCAGTCCGAAGTTAAATATCAGCGCATTCCGGAAACACCGAGTAACAATTTGTCGGGGTGAACCCATCAGTGCAGCGGGTTGCCGCTTCATCTGCTGCACCATTGTTAGTGTTACATGCGCACCCGCGAAAGAGATACCGAGTGCCAACACAGCACAAAACTCAAACGCAAGGATATTGAACAGCGGCACATTGGCGAGTATCAATGCCAATACACCGAATGCAGTAAACCACAGCCAGTATGAAAATGTCTTGTGTATTGTCGGTTGTATGTGCATCTTCTGCTAATTGAAAGTCGTGTTTATTGCCTATTTTATTCAGATATCTCCTTTATGTCAAGCAGTTTTAGGCTTTTTGTGCGAGGTTGTCGAAAAGTCTCGACCGGGTTCCTACCCGTTGCTGGGAAATGAAGGTCGTTCCTATAGGGATCCACGCGAACCGTAAATCTAAAATTTCGGAAAGCTAAACGCCGCTGCGGTGTATGCAGAATTTTCTTGCAGTTTTAGATAAAATATGTTAAAATACGATGTGATAAGTTTTGCGGCGCGGATCAAAACCGTGCAAAGTAATATTGGTACGACTCGCAAACCAATACAATAAGGTCGCACTTATAAGACACGACGCAACAGGAGAAACTGAAATGGCAAACGGATTCACACGATTTTTCAAGGCTATCTGGTATACGTTGACGGGCCGCGCCCACGAAACAGCGGATCGGATGATGGAAAACCCCGAAGCCGTTAGAGGGGCTTACGAAGACATCATCAGCGATAAGAAAGGGAATATCCAACGCTATAAGCAAGCAATCGGACAGCTGATCGCACTTGTTGAACAGAAGAGGTCACAACTAAAGACTCTTACCGGCGAAGTCGAAAATTTGGAAGAATTAAAAGCTGGGGCGATCGCTAAAGCACAGCAGACCGCTGCTGATTTGCAAAAAGAGGGAATGGCAGCAGAAGAAGTCAAGCAGCACGGCGAATACACGCGATGCGTTACCGCTTACCAAGAGTTCAATTCCAATCTACAAGAGAAAGAGGGGCGCATCGATGAACTCGAAGGCGAGATCGAAAATGCGCAGGCGGATATTGATTCCCATAAAATTCAGATTACCAGCCTCCATCGCGATTTAGATAAGATTAAGAGCGAGCAGTCTGAGGCAGTCGCCGATCTAATCACGGCGCGAGAGCAAGAGGAAATCGCCGATATGCTTTCCGGCATCAGCATGGACGGAACTTCCGCTGAATTGTCCCGGATGCGGGAAATTCGCGAGAAAGCGAAAGGACGTTCAAAAGTCGCACAGGAATTAGCTGGCACCGACTCAAAAAGCGAAGAGGAGGAATTCCTCGCTGCAGCGCGCTCATCCAACGCCTCCGACGAATTTGATGCATTAATTTTCGGTGCTCAGCAGACGGACACGAAAACGGAGACAGAACCCGCTAAGAAGACAGAGGATTCTGATTCTGAGCTGCCGCTCTAAAGTGCTATCAAAGTAGGTGTGCTATTTAAATTGGAAGGGGGCGAGCACTCATAGCCGTTAAAAGCCCGACTTACGCATTTCGGACAGAAGCCGGAATGCTCATTAATTCAGGAACGTCTCGTAGTCTCGTCCTGTCCGGAAATATCCATGATCTCTTCTTTAGACGCGAAGAAGATGATATGGATTATATTCCACTTGTCCCCTTTTTAAGCCGCAGTTGGGACATACCCGGGTTTATCCTAATCGTTTATGAACTCAATGGCCCCATAAGATTCGCACAAGAAACGGAACGCGAAAAGGTTAAACAAGCGTTCAACCTATGGCGCGGCACAACTGAGCCAGATCTTGATATAAATACGAGTGCTGGTACACCGGGGGCTACACAGGCATCGACCTCCTCTCGAAGGACACCTCCGATATACCTTGATGCCGTTCCAGAGCCACCCGATGCCTCTTTCTCGCAGTACATGAACGATGCTATCGGCAGCCCGACGTTAGCACTTGAACTCCTTCGGCAGTTTTGCCTGCTCTCCCGAAGCACAAACGCACAAGGCGAAAAACTGCTGCCCGAAAAACTGATTATCCTGATAGAAGCGGCGGACATGTTGCTCCCGGAAGGCGAAATTCGGAGTCTGTCCCAGCCAGACAGACACCGCGTCAGCATCGTTCAAGACTGGATCTCCGATTCCAATTTCATGAACGGCAATGATACCGTCGTCTTTATCGCGGAATCTCCAAGTCTCGTGAACTCTCGAATTATTAGGTTGCCGCAGGTTGTTACTGTTGAAATCCCAGCCCCGGGGATGGCAGAACGCCAGCACTTTATTTCATGGTTTAATAACACGCCGAAACTCATAGAAAAGCCTTTAAACCTTTGGGGTTCACAAGCACAACTCGCCATGCTCACTGCGGGGTTATCATTACAAGCACTCCGCCAGATGTTGCTCTCTTCCTGCTACTCCGGTGAAAAACTTCAACCTGAGGATGTTATTGAGAAAGTCTCTGAATTTATCCAAGCACAATTAGGTGAAGATGTTGTAGAGTTCAAAAAACCGGCGCACAGTCTAAAGGACATCGTTGGTAACCAAAAACTGGTGGATTTTCTCAAGACGCACCTGATCCGGCGTATTACTTCAACCGGTTCCGACGCAATTCCAGGGATGAGTGTCTGTGGTCCTATCGGGAGTGGAAAAACTTTTATTTTTGAGGGACTCGCCGGGGAACTCGATATCCCTGTCCTCGTCCTCAAGAACATCCGGAGCATGTGGTTCGGACAGACAGATGTCATTTTTGAACGGCTCCGGCGATTGCTGATGGCACTCGTGAAGGTGTTGATCTTCGTTGATGAGGCGGATACGCAATTCGGTGGTGTCGGGCAGGATGCACACAGTACAGAGCGGCGTTTGACTGGGAAAATACAGGCGATGATGTCAGACCCGCAGCTGCGTGGTAATATCACATGGCTTCTGATGACTGCCCGCATCTACAATCTATCTCCTGACCTGCGACGCGAGGGTAGGGTCGGAGATATAGTGGTTCCAGTGCTTGATCCAAGTGGCGAAGACCGTGAGGCTTTCCTCCGCTGGACGATTGCCAAAGTTTTCCGCGGTTCCCTCCCGGACGATGCAGTTGAACGGCTCTTAAAAGTAACTGAGGCCTACTCTGCAGCGAGTTTCGCATCACTACGTTCTGATCTTGAAGCCGCCAGTTTGCTCAAGAAAGATTCGGAAACAACGGGTAAACTCACATTAGATGAAATTATTGCTGTCGCCGAAGATCGAATCCTTCCCAATATCGGACCCATAAGACAGTATCAAACCTTACAGGCACTTCTCAATTGCACACGTAAATCGCTACTCCCTGGCGACTACTCTCCAGAAATTCGAGACTCTTGGGTGAAGCAGATTGCTCAACTTGAAGCGATAGGTATTAGAGGGTAGGAAGAAAAATGCTGCCTCTGAAACCATCGCCGCCCGCGGCGAAGAAATCTATCAGCAGTACCGCGAAGAACTCGAAGTTCAATACAAAGGTCAGTTTTTTGTAGTTGACATTGAAACGGAAAACTATGAAATCGCCGATGAGGATTTGGAAGCTACAAAACGTCTGCTTGCTAAGAATCCCAAGGCTATGACTTATGGTGTGCGAATTGGATACCCAGCCACCCACGGTATCGGCTTTAGCTTCGTGAAATGTAATGTGGAATACTATAATGATAACAGGGAAAATTAGAGACGAACGCGTAGCTATCATTGAAGTGGAAGTGATCGGATTAAATCAACGCGCGAAAATTGAAGCAACTCTTGATACCGGATTTACCGGCTATCTGACACTACCAGGGTTTTTAATTCATTTCCTCTTTTTTAGTGCCATGTGAATTCCATCTGCTGTGCTGTGAGATGTTTCTCCAAACTTAATCGTGCTGAGAATATATCACCAACAGAAACGTTAGCTAATTCTTTTGGCTCAAGTTTATAGAGTCCATCGCCGTAAACCCGTGCTTCACTTACTAAATCCTGTGATGTAATTGCGTTTAAAGCTTCCCACGTTGTATGAATTAGTTCCGGATCTGTTCTAAATGCCTTTTCCAAACGAGGAGTCGGATATAACATTAAATATCCGTTGGCAGCGACTGCTTTAGAATGGTTTAAAATAAAGCGGAAGGGTTTTGGATTTTTAACAGATTCCCGTCCCATGTATGTGCAGAGAAACAAACTCGGTTTGCGCTTCTCTTGCAGGTACCATGGTGAACGATGCCGACAGAGATAACGCTCATGAATTCCCATCCGAGTTCCCGATTGTAGATATTCCCAAAGTGATGGATAATTACGTTGAATGATGTGCTCCGGTAAGGAACAATTTAACAAAAACAGAGCCTGTTTCAGGATGGGGTTTTCTGCATCATCAGCCTGAATTTCATCGGATAATAAGTATCGCGGACTTGGTAATACTGGCGTTAGAAACTCAGTCGGTAGATTATATTCAGAAATCTGGGCGGGGGAAAGTATAAAAAACTTGTTCGCACCTGTTACTAAACCACGTTTCACATGAAAAAAGTCCGATAATTTGGCTCCCTCAGACTTACCTGTCGTGTTAGCATTAGAAGTTCTCACAATGTTTGAGAGATGATTCCACTTTCTCATATCTCGCAGCGAGTCAATAGACAAAACACAACGCTTTTCTGGTTCCGTTATTGTCCCGCCATAAGTGAAGTCAACTTCATAACCCGTTGACGGTTTGGTCTTTCTAAACCAAATTACAGATGAAGAAACAAGAGCGTCTCCAAACTGTAGTTCCTTAGGTGAAAAGCGGTGAACACGCAATAAAGTTACATGAGTTGTTAGATATTCCTTTAGTTGCTGACCATAGTTTACATCCATAAACTCGCTTGGCACAAGCCAACAGGCCAAGCCATTATCTGCCAACCAACTATGTGAAATAAGCATGAAGTAGCAGTATAAACCTGACAACTGACTTACCTTAATACTTGTTATTTGGTTGGCGAGTTTCTGTAACCTTAACTTCTCATCAGAGGGTAAATGATGATGCCTGGAATAAGGTGGGTTACAAATTAGAAAGTTGGCTTTATCTTGTTGAAAACTTGGTGGATTAGATTTCGTAAAATCAGCGATTTTTAGGTCAAGTCCGGTATTATTCCATAGCTTGACCGTCTCGTTTCCACAGTGAGGATCTATTTCATACCCTCGTGCCCAATTGAGGTGTAAATCCGAAAAACATTTCAAGAAAGAAAAATAGAATGCTCCGGTCCCAAACGCTGGGTCAAGAAAACGAATTCCTTTGGAAGGTCCAATTAATTCTTTTGACACTTCCATAATGTCCATCGCCAGTTTTGGTGGGGTCGCAAATTGACCTAATTTATTGCGTTTTTCTTGGGATTTTTTTATATTTAATTGAGCCTGAAGTTTTAAACGTTCTGACTCAATTCGATGAATTTTTGCAAGTCGTTTGTCTACAGACATACTTTATAATCCAAACTCTGCCAGATCATTAATACGATGTTCCCAGACTCAGTCTATGCCCTCATCCGCCTCATATTCAAGATAATTACTGTCGAAATAACCAGATAAGAAAAGTATGAAACGTATACTGTCACCATAGGTGCTGCGCAATTGGGAAACCTTGGTTGCCTCCTCTTTTCTGCGTTTATTCGTATTAGTGAAGTCGCCTGCTGACTTTGCCTCAATCAACAACGGAAAATCACTTAACTGTGCTTTAAGGGGCATAATAACAACATCAATAGGCATTTTTATTTCCCTATTTGTAGTTGCCCGGCGTACTGGAACGTTGAGATGAAACACAAATGTGCCAGGAGAAAGTTCATCAAATTTTCTGCTACCAACCCTTTCGTCAAACATGTAACCACGTTCTTGGAGCCAACGCTGGATAGACATTAATTGACGCTTTTCTTGAGCATTTCTAAGAATCGGATTCGCCTCAGCACCACAAAGTCTATCGGCAATAATCGTTGCAGCACGGCGAATTTCTTCTATTTTCCCCTCATCGCCTCGATCAAGCCAAACGAAAATATCAGAGTCAAGTAAGTTCCGGATAACCTTTTCAATCTGCTTCAAGTTTTCTTGAAGTTGCAAAGGTTTCATAAGCGGTGGCACACGTTCATTATCTTCCATAGATTTCACAAGATTTCGTGGGACTCCAGCGAGTCCTATTAATCTATCCCTTGCTATTGGTGGACAAGTTGCCATTCGCAGTACAGGCAGAATAGTCGGGTATTCCTGTAAAACTTCAGAATTTAGTCGTGTGAAGTTGGCTGTTAACTTCAGTACTTGCTCAACCTGTGTGCTAGTTTTCAGACGTGTTTCCTTGAAAACCTGCGGTGCAGATCGCAAAAACCAGTCATTGTAGAAATCAACAGACTGTGCAATATCTGTTTTCCATCTATCTGGTTTATTTTTATTAACTCCCAATCTGCATCCTCCAAAGCTTGTCAGTTTACTTTCTTCTTAGATCATGGCACATTGTTTTAGTATACGCACGTTCAATCTATTTCTATGATAAGGTCGAATCATGTCCAGCAGACTATATTTTAGTGTAGCATATTCCGACCCTAAAAACCAAATTATTTTCTACATTGATAAACGCTTTGGTCGATATAAAAGACGGCATCCATGAAAAAGGAGAAACGAAATTGTAAACCTTACTATCGTAAAATAGTAGTGCTGCGATTTGAAGACTATCCCTACAGGTTGATAATCTCGCCACTTGCCGCTGAACGATACCCCGCGCAGATAATCTCCACGGAATGCGCCGCAAATTCAGCGTTCATCTCACTCTCTACACCGTTCTCAATACAATCTATAAACGCACTAAATTCTCGCTGTCCATCGTCTCCACTACCGACATCTATCCATTGTTGCTTCGGTTGCATCTTGATCTCTGCTTGCGTGCTGCTCCACATTCCCATCGGATCCAGCGGATGTGGGGTCGGCGGTTCAAACGCCGGTTCCGCGGCAAAAACTTCCAAACGGTTCGCTGACGCGTCAAAGGTCATGGTCGCCTCAGTACCGACGAGATGCACCTTCCGAATGCCACCTTGGGCGTGGCTCTGCCACCCGTAGCGTCCACCCACAATTGTCGCTGTAATCCCATCTTCCAATGTCAGGACTAAAGCACCGAAGTCTTCAAGTCCACAGTCGCGATGCTCTTTGAAGAAATAGTTCGCCGTTCCACCGAAAACACGCTGCACGCGTTTCTGGGTCAACCAATTCACCATTGACACGGCATAGACACCGACATCGAACATCTCAGGTTTGGCTTCAACGAAACTGTAACGTTCCAGCGTGGAGTTTTGGACTCTTTTCTCGCCGACGGGTGCGGTGCCGGGATGTCCTTTGGAGAAGAGCACGTCGCAATGAATCGCCTGAAGTTCGCCGATATGTCCACTCGCCAATGCCTGCTGAACGGTGCGTGCCCAAGTGCTATGAATATTGCTAAACATCTGGGTTCGGACACCGCTTTTTGCTACTGCAGCGATGATCCCTTTCGTATCTTCTGGATTAAGTGCCATCGGTTTATCGAGATAGACGTGTTTTCCCGCCTCAGCGCATTTTGCACCTATACGTCCGCGACGTTCCACATCTGTACAGAGACTCACAATATGCACATCTTCGCGCGCCAAGGCTGCGTCGATATCTATGAATGGCAAATCCATTGATTCAGCCAGTGAACGTGCCAATTCAATTCGTTCGGTCGGTGCGTCCGGTTCATCAGCGAACGCCACTAACCGACAACGCGCATCCTGTGCAAAGTTTGAGGCGTAATTCTCTTGATGCGTACGATGCCCACCGAGCAAAAGAACTCCATATTTTCCATCTTGTTGCATGTTCAACCCCCCAATACTATAGGCTGACCGCTTTCAAGCGATTGCGTGATAGTCGCTGCCAGTTCACCTGTTCCACCGAATTCTGGCGCGATCGCGTTCTGGTAGTGTCTACCGACTGGCGTTTCATGATAGATAACACCTTTATTACCGACCAACATGATGTCAACTGCCGTCTCAATATCGACTCGATTGACACTCAACAGTGCCATCTGCCCTCCGGCATAATGAACCGCTACCGTAACCTGTGTCCCCCTTGCGTCGCCCTGTGCATAGACGCGCGCCGGTGTGGAGGGTATCCACGCATTCGCGAGCGCGGTCACTTCTGCCGCCGATGGCAGCAGATTCGCTGTATCACCCGCTACGTGTAGTACACACCGCAGGAACACTGGACTCCCGATCCGTTCTTTCTCAAGCACAGATTGAACCGATTTTTTAAGCAATTCCATTTTTCTCCTCTTCCTATAGAATCAATTTCGTTATCATCATAATCCGGTCTGTAACCGACAAAAAAAGTTGACACGTCAACTCGTCTTATGCTATAGTTCTAAAAACCTTATGCAACCTACCCTGTAAGGTACGGGTGTGACAGAAACCGAATTTTGAAAATCGTTCAAAATTCGCCCAGATAACCAATAGTTAAAAAAAATTGGAGGATAACGATGCCACTGAAAACCCTTGAACAATTAGTTACCGAAGCGAAAGCAAACGTTGGACACATATCGCCCGACGAACTCACAGAGGTTACAGACACAATCATCCTCTTAGATGTTCGGGACGAGCCCGACTACGACGAGGAACATCTACCGAATGCCGTTTCACTGCCACGCGGCTATCTCGAACTTGATATTGATGAGATCGCCTCTGACGCAGACACACACATCGTTACCTATTGCGGTGGTGGTACCCGTGCGACACTCTCCGCACACACGTTAAAAAACATGGGTTATGAAAACGTCTCAGTTCTCACTGGCGGTTTCCGGGGCTGGAAAGCTGAGGGACTCCCCACCGAAAAGTCTGATGAATAAATAGTGTTGTTACATTAGCATAGATAGCAGACATTGTCAATATCTTACATCGCAGTCGGGGCGACGCTGTTTCCCCTAAACGCAATCGTCCCGTTCATAATACGCATAGCATAGATACCAATGGAGAAAATATGCGCAACAGATACATCCTCTTAGTACTTATACTCCTCACACTTTTCATCGGCGATGGTATTGGGCAGAAGAAACAACTCAACGTCTTTACATGGGCAGGGTACGTCAGTGATGACATCCGTGAAGGCTTTGAAAAGGCGTTTGGGGTTACCGTTCTCGTTGATACCTATGCCAGTAACGAAGATCTGCTCACGAAACTATTAGCGGGTGCGACAGGATACGACATCATTATGCCATCCGACTATATGGTATCCATCCTAATTAAGCAAAACCTGTTAGCAGAACTCAACCGCGACAATATTCCCAACTTCCAGAACATTAGTCCGTTGTTTCTCGGTAAATACTTCGACCCTGAAAACCAATATTCTATTCCTTATACATTCGGCACGGCAGGGATCGCCTACGATTCGGCTGTTGTTTCACCAGCACCGGATAGTTGGGCAGTGCTCTGGGATGCAGAATATAAAAACCAGTTCAGCATGTTAGACGACCAACGTGAAACCATCGGTGCCGCACTAAAATTCCTCGGATACAGTCTCAACACGACCGATCCGGATGAAATCAAAGCGGCGAAAGAGAAACTCATCGCGCAGAAACCGCTTGTGAAACAGTATAAAAGCGAGGCGGAAGAGCTCCTTATCGCCGGGGATGTCGTTATGGCGCACTGCTGGAGTGGTGATGCTTTCCGCGCGACTGAGACGCGTCCGACGATCCGGTACGTCATCCCGAAAGAAGGATCGAGCCAGTTTATTGATGCTGTCTGCATCCCGAAATCCGCACCGCATAAGGCACTTGCAGAACAGTTTATCAACTACCTTCTCCGTCCCGAAGTCAACGCCAAGATCACCGCTTTCACGAAATACGGTACCTGCGTCCCGACAGCGAAAGAATTCTTACCCGAAAATCTACGGGAACACAAGTTTATCTATCCACCAAAAGAGGTCCTGGAATCCCTTGAATGGTTGCGAGATCCCGGCGATTTTACAAGGCACTACGACCGCGCGTGGGAAGAAGTCAAAGCGAAATAACTGTTATCACTGATTAAGGTTGGCGAGGTTTTTAACCTCGCCTTTTTTATTTCGCAGTTCGTCCGATTAAAAAAAACGGCTTATTCTTCCAAACCCCTCCTTGAGTTCTATCGGAACGGCATCCATATAGAAGCTGCTTTTTTGAAGAAAATCGGAACGGTTTCAACTAAAGATGAAAATCTCTCCGTAATGTTCCAAAGGTTGAAATAAAAAACTCGTATGTAAGAAGGTAATGTCATGAAGGTCTTAGAAGTGCTGTTATTCATGCTTCGCAACCCCATACCTCTCATCGTTCATTTAACGTGCTGGTTTTTGCTTGCTGCTTGGGGAATCGTGTCGGACGATCCATTCATAGAAGGGACGTTGCCCTATATTAAAGTTATTGTGGAATCTCCTGCGTCTATCGGAGATTTTCTAAAAGCTGCCTCAATTATTTGGGATGAAATCATAGAAGATTTAACGAGAACTGGATCTTGGGTGCTTGTCGTTATGCCACCTTTCCTTATATCTTACCGCGAAGCAGTCGGCAACCTAAAAGGCATTAGCGATGAGCATCGGATATGGATGAAATGGTATCACCGACAACAGGAAACGACAGCAGAAGGCGACAATTTCGTGGAACCCGCACCGCCATTGAAAAACATGCGAGTCAACTCCTATTTCAGGAAAGCACAAAAAACGTTGTCATTCATGATTCGTAACCCAAAACTACCGATCATTCATTTTCTATACTGGTTTCTGACTTGCTTTTTACTAATCCTCTTACTAATCCTCATAACAGTATTTCCAGATTTTGCTGATGTGGTTCGGACAACCGAGAACTTCGCTCGCGATTTTTTGTCGGCTGTATCTTTTCTCGCGATAGTCGCTGCTATATTCGGTCTCATTTCCAGTTACCAAGAAACAAGAGGGACTGTGAAAGGAGTCGCCAAAGTACAACAGACGTGGACGGAGTGGTATTGCCAACAGCAAGAAGCGAAAGTACAAGGTGTCCCTTTTGACGTGTCTCCGCCATTGTTCCGCATGTATTAACAGATACGAAACACGATTTCACGGAAAATCTTGCACATAAGGATATATCATGAAAGCCCGAAAAACACTGTTATTTATGCTGTGGAACCCGACAACTTTTATCGTCTATTTTCTCGCATGTTGGATCCTGTTTTCTGCTATACTCACTATATGGGACGAACCGTTCAGATACGGCACATGGCCGTATGTGGTTGCGGCAGCAGAAGGTGCTTTTGAGGATTTGCCTGGGTCCCTCTGGAAATTAGTCACAGCCTTTTCTTTCATCATTGAAGAAATCAGTCGCGATTTCATCTTTTCTTATAGGTTATGCCTGTTTATTATCCCTATCGCACTCACATTTAGTTACAGGGAGGCGAGGAGCAGCCGGAAAGGTATTACTACAGAGCGACAGACATGGATGCAGTGGTACGACCGCCAAGAGTTAATAAAGGTTCAGCGAGGCACTTATGAGACACCGCCATTATTAGAACATATACCGGGCGGTTCCTATTTCATATCCGCACGCAAAACGGTGCTATTCATGTTTCGGCACCTGGTACTTCCTGCAGGGCATTTCATATTTTGGTTTACACTGTTCGCGCTTCCTACCCTATTTGACCCAAGCGATTTTGTGCGATCACTTCCCGAAATCGTTATCCTCACTGTTATATTCACGCTCATACTTAGCTACCGCGAGGCGAGAAGCAACTTGAAAGGAGTGGCGATAGAGAGAGACATCTGGACGAAGTGGTACTACCGACAAATCAAAGCGATTGTGCAGGAAAGTTCCTTTGAAGAGCCGCCAGCATCGGAAAACGTGCGAGACTATTCCTATATCGGAGAAATTCCAGAAACGCTGTTTTTCATGGTGCGTAACCTGAAGCCATTTATCATTCATCTTACATGTTGGATTTTCACATGCGCGCTTTTATTCTTCACGACACTTCCACCCTCAGAAACGCCTGAAGATATTTTTGAAATATTTGAGATAATAGGATTCTTTGGACAATTGCTTCTTTGGATTTTTCTAATCGTTTTCGTCATCAGTTACCGGGAGGCAAGAGGCAACCTAAGAGGTGTTACCAATGCGCAACAAGTATGGATGCAGTGGTACCAAGGGCAACAAGAAACCGTAAACCGCGGAGAGATTTTTGAGGAACCGCCACCATTGGAAAATACGCAAGCGAATTCTTATTTCAGGATAGCACAAAAGGCAATATTATTGATGCTACTTAATCCGACGCGCCTTATGATTCATTTTATCTTTTGGGTTCTTATTGTTATTTTTTTCTTCGGTGAAATAGGGAGTTCTATGCCAATCCTTTTGGTGTTCATACCCATCCTGATCTCCAGTTACCAAGAGGCGAGAGGCACTGTAAAAGGCACTGCTAAAGAAGGAGAAATCTGGACAAAGTGGTATCAACGGCAAACTGAAGCGAAAGCACAAGGTTACACGCTCGCCGAGCTGCCACCATCGCTAAACGCTGGTTGAGTGCTCCCGATAGGAGACACTACAATTCACAGCCTCTATTCCTGAACGCACCAGATTAACTGCTGGTGCGTTTCGTTTTGTCAGTCCTGTAGGTTGGGTTGAACGGAACTGAGAAGGCGAATGTGTTGTTCCAAATACCAGTGAAACCCAACATACCGTCGTATACGCTCAAGAACGCCGTGAAACCCAACTTCACACCTTCAGCGTCTCGGAAACGGCAAAAGCGTTGGGTTTCACTCGGTCTCTGTTTGATGTAGTATGTATGGGGAGAACTTCGCTTTCTTGTTTCTTTTTCGTGGTTCTATAGAATCCATTCAACCCAACCTACGATGCTGGGTAGAGAAAATCAAATGCCCTTTGGTCTCACCGGAAAAAAGATTGACTTTTGATAAAGAATAGAATATGATAAGGGAAATCATAAATTTAAAGGAGCCACAATTGAGCAGACCTAATATCCTATTCATCATGTCCGACGACCACGCATCACACGCGATTAGCAGCTACGGGAGTCGAATTAATCAAACACCCCACCTTGATCGTATCGCAGACGGCGGTATGATTCTCCATAACTGTTTCTGTGTTAACTCCATCTGTACACCGAGCCGTGCGAATATTTTGACCGGCAAACACAGCCACCTTAACGGAGTGAAGACCATAGGGGATCATTTTGATGGCAGAATACCGAATGTTGCCAAGATGCTACAGGCGGACGGCTACCAAACCGCGATGGTCGGTAAATGGCACCTCGGACACGGCGGTGATGCCGACCCAACAGGGTTTGACTATTGGAACGTGCTGCCCGGGCAAGGCCTCTATCACGATCCAGTCATGATTGAACCTGACGGTCGGAAAACCCACAAAGGTTATACTACCGACATCATTACCGACTTCTCATTGGAGTGGCTCCAGAATCGTGACAAGGATAGACCTTTCTTCATGATGTGTCACCACAAGGCACCGCACCGTCCATGGGACTCCGATGAGAAACACGCCGACATGTTCGAGGACGGCGATGTTCCGATGCCGGACAACTTTTTCGACGATTACGCCAACCGTTCAAACGCCGCAAAGGAAGCGAAGATGCGCGTCTTCGGGCACATGACCGAAAGGGACCTCAAGATTGATAAACTCGGTCCACCACCTGAAGGGTTGTCAGAGGAAGAGATGGCAAATTGGAATTATCAACGATATATCAAAGAATATCTCCGCTGTGTTGCCTCAATTGATGACAATGTAGGTCGGATGCTCGACTACCTTGATGAAGACGGTATCGCAGACGACACGCTCGTGATTTATACCTCTGACCAAGGATTCTTCTTAGGCGACCACGGTTGGTATGACAAGCGGTTTATGTATGAGGAATCATTACGAATGCCGTTCCTCGTCCGCTATCCGCGCGAGATTCAACCCGGCAGCGCGTCCGATGCCATGTCCTTAAACATAGATTTCGCAGAGACTTGGCTCGACTACGCAGGCGTATCAATTCCTGATGACATGCAGGGCACGAGTCTACGGCCAATCCTCAATGGTGAGACACCTGACGATTGGCGAACGTCCATGTATTACCGTTACTGGATGCACCTCGCGCACCACTATGTACCCGCGCACTACGGGATACGGACGGATCGCTATAAACTCATCTATTACTACGGCGAGGCACTTGGCACAACTGGATCCCTCGATGAATCGAAAGCACCGGAATGGGAACTTTTCGACCTGGAGAAAGATCCGAATGAGATGTGTAGTGTCTACGACGACCCAGCGTACGCAGATATTGTCACTGAATTAACGCAAGAGTTATATCGACTCAAAACAGAAGCAGGAGACGAAGAGTAGTTGCCGGTTATCAGTTTGCCTCGCAGTGAGAGTTGTCGGTTATTTGTTCTGGAGGCTGTGAACATTCTACCTGCTACAAAGAAATCTTAACTGATTGCTGACTGCTGATGGCTACAGAAAATGGAGGCACGAAATGGCAAATCACAGTCCATTAAAAAATATTGAACCTGGAATGAAAGTTACGGCACAGATGTCGCCGGAACCGAGTGAGGCAGACTTGCAGTTTGCCAAGCAGATGGATGTTGAATATGTCGTCCTCTGGACGAACGGCGAAAATGCAAATTACGATTATTTCATGAGCCGCCGCGAGATTTTCGAGAACGCAGGGCTCAAGATTTACGGGTTCGGCAACAGTGATGTCCACAATCAAGACGGGATTGTGCTTAACTTGGAGAACCGCGACGCGAAAGTCGAACAGTACAAGCGGTACATCCGTGATCTCGGTAGAGCCGGAATCCCATATACCACATACGCGCACATGGGGAACGGTATTTGGAGCACTGAGCGCGAAACGACCCGTGGCGGTGCCAGTGCAAGGGGATTCAACCTTGAGACTGCGCAAGAGGGACATTGGGGTGGCAATCTATATAAAATGCCGCTCTCACACGGACGCGAATACAGCGAAGAGGAACTCTGGGATAACTACACGTATTTCATCAAGCAGGCGGCACCTGTCGCTGAGGAAGCCGGTGTGATGATCGGTATCCACCCCGACGACCCACCCGCACTGCATCTCGCAGGAATTCCGAGATGTATCTTCAGCAGTTTTGAAGGCTACAAACGCGCCCTCGAAATCGCCGATAGCCCGAATGTCGGGATGTGTTTCTGCGTCGGTTGTTGGTTAGAAGGCGGCGAACTCATGGGCAGAGATGTGATTGAGTCGATCCGCTATTTCGGCGAACGGGACAAGATTTTCAAAGTCCACTTCCGCAACGTCGATCAACCGCTCCCGCATTTCGTTGAGACCTTCGTTGACAACGGCTATCAGGATATGTACCACGTCGCTAAAGCCCTCCGTGAAGTAGATTTCAACGGTGTGTTGATCCCGGATCATATTCCGAGCATGGCGGGCGATCACCGCGTCGGCACAGCATACACGATCGCCTATATGAACGCCCTTGTGAAGCGCGCCAATGAGGAGGTCGCTGCGTGAGAAATTTCCCGCGCGTTGTCTTTCTAACCCTAATTTTCTCCTGGGTAGGGTTGGTAGCGACGTTTGCTGCCGACTGGAACGACTTCCTCGGACCAGAACGGGACGGCAAGTCTCAGGAAAAGATAGACATCGCACCGTGGGGAAAAACGGGACCACCGGTCGTCTGGCATAAGCAGATCGGCACGAGTTACGGGGCACCGATCGTCGCTAATGGACAATTGTTTATTTTCGCACGCCACGGTGATATGGCGCGTCTCACCTGTTTTGATAGTATGACCGGCAACGAACGCTGGCGGTTTGAATACCCGACAGATTATACGGATATGTACGGCTACAATAACGGACCCCGGTGCTGTCCAGTTGTTGACGATGACCGTGTCTATATTTTTGGGGCAGACGGGATACTACACTGTGTTCGCGTTTCGGATGGTAAAGGTTTGTGGAAAATTGACACGATGGCGCAGTTTCACGTCGTCCAAAACTTTTTCGGTGTCGCTTCAGCACCCGCTGTCGAAGGTGAGCTGCTCATCGTTCAGATTGGCGGTTCGCCACCGGGCAGTCCGAAAGATATTTGGGGCGCGAACGGCAGCCCCGATCCGAACGGGAGTGGTATTGTCGCCTTTAACAAGCACACCGGCGAAGTCGTCTACCAAATCGCAGATGAGCTCGCGAGTTACGCGAGTCCTATCTTTACAACGATTGATGATAGACGGTGGGGGTTCGCCTTCCTACGCGGTGGACTCGTCGGCTTTGAACCGGCATCAGGCGCAATTGATTTCCACTATCCGTGGCGGCATTCCAAAATTGAATCCGTCAACGCTTCGAGTCCGGTCATTGCCGACGATTTCGTCTTTATTAGCGAGTCCTACGGCATTGGTAGTTCAGTACTCAAGGTGCGTCCGGGCAGCTACGAGGTCGTTTGGAAAGATCGCGCGACGCGCAGGAACAAGTCCATGGAGTTGCACTGGAACACTGCAATCCACCATGAGGGTTACCTCTATGCCTGTAGTGGGCAACGTCCCAACGGGGCAGAACTCCGCTGTGTGGAACTCAAAACGGGTAAGGTCAGGTGGTCACAACGCGTTGATGAACGTGCCTCGCTGCTTTGGGTGAACAACTACTTTATTTATCTCGGTGAGTACGGACGTTTGATGCTCCTTAAATGCACACCTGAGAAATTAGAGGTAATTTCTCAGGTGTCCTCACTGAGAGATAAAAACGGTCGCCAGTTAGTGAAATATCCTGCTTGGGCAGCCCCTGTATTGGCAGATGGTTATCTCTATATCCGTGGCAAAGATCGCCTTGTATGCTTCGATCTGCGTTCAGGCACCAATTAAACCGCTACGGTTTCCACAACGTCGCCTCAATGAACCGTTCACCATCCGGTTCTTCATCAAAATAGTAGGCAGTTACCAGAGTTCCATCGGGACGTTGGATCGTGCGAGGGTAGCCGATGTCGTGGTCACCACCATTATCGCGTAAGACGATTTCCTCACCCCAGGTTTTGCCAGCGTCCCTGCTCAACTTCGCACAGATTTGGTGCGGCGCATCCCGGTATCCATAGATAAGGCATAATCTGCCATCATGAAGAAGCGTTAGGGTTGGCGGATTCCCACCACGTCCGGTGTTTTCCGCAGGACGGTTCATGTAGTCCCATGTCTGTCCGTTATCATTTGAACTGTAGAGATCAATCCAGTTTAACCGCTCTTCCCAGTCTGAACCTGAAGCATTACCTTTGCCGCGGCATCGAACCGCGACTAAAATTTGCGACGCCGACAACCGAACGCTTGCAGGCATAATAGCAAACCCTTCAGGTTCCGGTCCGATCTGAGATAACAACGAAAAAGACGCGCCGCCATCGGTTGTTTGTGCACAGAATATCAATCCCTCTTCACCATCCGCTTTTGACGCGGTAAGAAACACCAAGCATTCATCCGAACTTGAGACCAAGTAATCCGTGCGTGCTGCGATACCGGTGTACCCGAACATCGGCAGCTTAAACGGTCCTCCCCAACTTTTGCACCGATCTGTAGAGGTATAAAACCATGAGTATGCTCCGGCTCTCAGTCCGGTTCTGCTGCACATCATCGCAAAATCTGGGTGTGAAAAATCGACGCGTTGTGGGGTCTCAAACGAGACACCTGCTTCCTGCCGATGCCGTTCTTCTACATGCTCATCTGCGGAGAGTGTGCCTCTTGCTGGTAGACGACATGGGGTCTCCGAAACGCGCCACGTCTCGCCGCCATCTAAACTTCGTGCCTGCATCCCTATAAACGGTTTATCTCGGTCGCGACGGTGGAAACCCGCATCCGACTTGTGATACCCAACGGTAAAACCGACAACGATCTCGTTGTCCCATGACCAGATACCGTAATTTGCTGGCCAGCCCGCATAACGCCCTGGCTCTCGATAGATTGTAACCTGTCGCATTTTTATTTTTATGCCTCATTTCTTGTTTGATAATTTCTGCACAGTATAACACCGACTTCCGTTTTTCACTATGAAAAACTTGACTTTTTTCGGGAGTGGCGTTAACATTTAAACAACTTTCCGTGTTAGCAGGATTTGAACTGTTGATATAAATACACTAGGACTTACGCATTTTTCCTTAAAGTCCCCCTGATAAGGGGGATTTAGGGGGTTAAGTGTACTAAAATATCGCCCTGCATGCTAAATTTGCGTAAGTTCTGTACACGAAATTTTAGGATAACCCAATGCGAAATTGGTTGAAAATTGGCATCATGCTTTGGCTCTGTTTGCCGTTCTCTAATGTTGTTGGTGAAAAATCTGATGACCATAGTGGATATGTGCAACACGTAGAACAAGGCTTTGCTTTCATGTTCCGGGGCAACAATCAGAAGGCTATCTCCGCATTTGAAGCCGCGCTGACGATTGAACCTGATCACTATGAAATCTTGCACTATCTCGGCATGGCTTATGCCCAAGAACAATTCTGGAACAAAGCCGCCGAAAGTTATCAGCGTTCTCTAACGTTGATGCCCGACAACATTGAGGCACTCTACTCGCTCGGCGTTGTGTATTTTAGACTGGATAAGTGGGCAGACGCGGTACCGGCATTAGCGCGCGTCGTTGAACTTTCACCACAACACGCACGCGGATACGAAGTACTCGGCAAGTCGTTCATCAAACTCCGTCGGTATACAGAGGCGATCTCAGTTTTGAGGCAGGCTCTTGAACTGAAACCGCAGGCAGCGGGGACGTATCAAGAACTCGGCACGGCGCACCTCAATTTGAAAGCATATCCAGAAGCGATAGAAAGCTTCAAACAGGCATTAGCGTTCGGACCGGGACGTTACGCGGAGCCACACTATGGACTCGGTATGGCATATCTCCGATCCGGCGACCGCGAGAAAAGTAGAGCCGAGATGCAAATTTATCAGCAGTTACAAAAGGAGTTCGCCGAATACGAACGCCTGATGCGTCTGACGCGCGCCGAACCGAATAACCTTGATGCTTGGACAGGCTTAGCCACCTTGTTGATGAACCAAAAAAACTATGGTCAAGCCGTTCAGGCGTTTCAGAGATGTATTGAGCTTGCCCCGAACGATGCCACCCTTCATCACGGTTTAAGCCGAGCATTTATGAATTTGAACTATCCTAAACACTCCGCCGAAGCTGCCAAAAGAGCCATTCAGTTGCGTCCGAACGAATCTATCCTCTATAATACACTCGGAAGTGCTTATGCGATGCAAGGCGACACACAAAAGGCAATTGCAGCATTCCAAAAAGCGGTTGAACTTGACAGCGAGCAACCCTATTATCACCTTAATCTTTCAAAATTATATCAGAGTCTCGGCAACCAGCAACTTGCGCAGGAGCATTATCGCGCCTATGAACACTTTTTGTCTGAACAGAAAGCGAAACAGAAATAGTCATCGCAATATCATATTACTGTCTCTTTTCACACTGCTTTTCAGTATCTGCGCCTGTCCGATCGTATTCGCACAAAAAGCGGAGAATATGATCCTAATTCCTGCCGGTACCTTCACAATGGGGAGCGACAACCGCGCCGCTGATGAAAAACCGAAGCATAAAGTCTATCTTGACGCTTATTACATCAGCAAATATGAAGTAACCAACGCCGAGTACTACGAATTTTGGAAACTTCAAGCGGATGCCCGACAGGATGGGTCAAAACACACGCCGGAAAGTTTCTCACATCTCCCACAAATTGGTGCCTGGCCCGCCCGCGCAAAGGAGTTCCCGAACCATCCAGTCGTTGGGATTTCATGGCACGATGCAAAGGCTTATGCAGTGTGGAAAAGGATGCGGCTGCCAACCGAAGCGGAATGGGAGAAAGCAGCACGCGGCTACACCGATAGAATATGGCCCTGGGGCAATGCAATCGAACCGCACGCCAATACCGCCGCCAACGATGACGGCTACGAGAATCGCCTCGCGCCCGTCGGGAGTTTTCCGAAGGGTAAAAGTTACTATGGCATCATGGATATGGCAGGTAATGTTTGGGAATGGACAGCGGATTGGTACAGCGATGTCTATTACGGGTACAGTTCACGCGCTGCAGCGAAACGTCCGAAGAAGAATCCGACGGGCCCGACTGTCGGTAGTTGGCGTGTCATCCGCGGCGGTTCTTGGATCGATAAAATCGCCCGATGCAGCACGACATTTCGGTTTTACCTCTACCCAAATCTCAAAACCTCCTTTGTCGGCTTCCGATTAGCAAAAACCGCCGAAAAAACATCAAAATAGCCCTACACGATGCCTTCCAACCTGATTCCACGATTCCTCTTACTTCTCTCTCTCACATTTATAGGTCGTGCTGCTGCGCAACTGCCTGTCTTTGTAGATGTTACTGAAGAGGCGGGTATCCACTTCAAACATAGCAACGGTAAAACCGAACATAAGCACATCATCGAGACAATGGGTTCCGGTGTCGTCTTTTTTGATTACGATGCCGATGGCGATGCTGATCTTTATTTTGTCAACAGTGGTAGCATGCCACAAACTGGACAGGACACGCAGCAGGCACAACTCGGAAATGTGCTCTATCGCAACGAAGGCAATGGACTTTTTACAGATGTTACTGAGCCGTCTGGAACAGGGGACACAGGGTACGGGATGGCAGCTGCCGCTGGAGATATTGATAACGACGGTGATGCCGACCTTTATGTCGCCAACTTTGGACAGGACGTGCTTTACCAAAACAACGGCGACGGCACCTTCACTGACATCACCGAATCCGCAGGGATTGATAACACACTTTGGGGGATCGCTGTCATCTATCTCGATTTCGATGGTGATGGCGATTTGGATATTTTCGTCGTCAATTATCTCGTCTACGAATTGTCGATGCCAGTTACAACCTTTAAAGGTATTATCGGTTACGGGCATCCGCGCAGCTACGAGGGAACACCTGATGTGCTTTACCGAAACAACGGCGACGGCACTTTCACTAACATCGCAGAAACCGCGGGCGTGACAAATCCTGCTGAGGGTAGAGGGATGGCTGCTGTTGCCTGTGACTACGATAATGACGGGTTTCCTGATATTTACGTCACCAACGATACGAATCGTAATTTTCTCTATCATAACAACAGTGATGGCACTTTCACCGATGAAAGCCTGTTTATCGGCATCGGTTATGACGAAAACGGTGTCGCGGAAGGTTCTATGGGGGTGGATTGTGGCGATTATAACGGGGATGGGTGGCTTGACTTCATCGTCGCAAATTCCGAGAAAGCGACCCTTTATAAGAACGAGGGAGGACTTTTCTTTCTTGACGCAACCGTGAACAGTGGGTTACAGCAACCAACACTCCCCTACGTCGGTTTTAGTCCACTCTTCTTGGATTACGATAACGATGGACATCTTGATCTGTTCTGTGCAAACGGACATCCACAAGATGTCATCGAAATCTTGATGGACCACGAAACCTACGCCCAACGCGATCAGATGTTTCAAAGCAACGGCGATGGCACTTACACGGACGTATCAGAGACCGCTGGGACTTATTTCATGGAGACGCTCGTCGGTAGAGCTGCCGCTACGGCTGACTATGACAATGATGGGGACACCGATGTCGTCATCATGAATTCCAACCAGCGCGCCGTTTTGCTTCGCAACGACGGTGGAAACCAAAAAAATTGGCTCGGTATTAAGTTGATCGGTAGCCGAAGCAATCGAGATGGTATTGGCGCGAAGGTTACGATTTCCACAGGGGACCTGACACAAATAAGAGAGGTAAAAAGCGGTTCGAGTTACGCATCAGGCAGCGATACGCGATTGCTGTTCGGTTTGGCAGAGAACCAACATATTGAGAAGATTACGATTGTCTGGCAAGGTGGTACAACACAGGCGTTGGAAAATGTGGCTATCAATCAGATTTTAACGATTATGGAGTCGCAACAGTGAAGGATTTCAAACGCCATGAGTCAATTTAACCTGTAGGTTGGAGTGAACGGTGTTGAAAGTAAGAGAAATAATAGACAACAAAAAACCCGTATCCGGTTTGGGATACGGGTTTTTCATTAGCAATAAGAACTACTGCCGTTTGATATCTGCCCACTGCGTCGCCAGTTTGCCTTTCGGTTCAACAGGTGTCAGGACATTCAAAAAGAGGTTATCCGTTGTGGGTGCAATGAGGAGGTCGGTGTCAGTCGGTTCAAAGCGGAGGTTGACGTAATCCGCGCCACCCGATTCACCACACTTGTAGTGTAAGAAATTTTCACCCTTCCTGAGTTGAATCTCAGTCGGTGTTGTAACGACCTGAGCACCACCTGTCCACGTAGGATTATCATAAATCTTTTCGCCGTTAAGCCAGATTTGGGCGTGATCATCGTGTGCAGGATGCATCGTTGTTGTCCGGTCATCCGGCGAGATGATCGCAATAATGCCGTGCCACGTTACATCTCTGATGACGGCTCCATCCACACCGTGGCTGGATGAGATATTGTACTGGTCTTCGATATCAATGTCAACAATTGACCAACCGAGTAAGGCACCGTTCGAGTCCGATTTGATGATGATATTTGCCGTTTTTCCGACACCATCGCGTGTGGAAACGGAGGCATTTGAAATAGCACCCTCGCTACCTAATGAAAGATAGTCAAGTTCCGCTGATGTGCTGAAACCACCGGTCTCCGTTACCAGGTCGAGGCCCCACCATTTTTCAATCCAGTTATCACCTGCCGGTTGCCAATTTTGTGCGAGTGCCATTGGCGCAAGCATCACAACGCAGGCAAGTGCAATAAAGATTGCGACTTTTTTCATAGCTATGAATTCTCCTTCTTCAAAAATGTACACAAGGTTCTGAACTTTGAGCGAAAAGCGCGCTTCCCAAAGCGTCACCTTGCCTGATTTAACTTTCGGTGATAGCAGTACTGCATGCAATCACGCATGTGAATGCTGACGTTACATCGGTAAACCGAACCGATGTCGGTTTTTGTCAGCGATGTGATTCTTTAACTTTTCGCAGTGTTGTATACGGCACCGCGAGGCATTAAAGAACACATTTAGTAAATTATAGCACTTTTCAAATATAAATTGCAAGAAAAAAGTGCAAAGTCCTATGGAATTCATAAAAGTGTATCATAAAGCACAGAATTTGTCAAGTTTAATTTGAACAACTCCGTTTTTTGTGCTATAATAACGTAAGTTTGCGTTTAAGGATTCAACGGAACTGACACAATCTATCACGTCTGCCGTAGATTATGTGCTAAACGCGTTCCGTTACGTCAGCAGCGTGTTATGTCCCACCTGACTTGTGTTCAATGCTTATCACCTAAATTTACGGTTTGGAAGCCCAAGTCTTTAGACTTGGGAGGAAAAACCGCTCTTGTGAATTAGACCAAACTTTTTAAATAAGATTTGATTTTCAAGGAAATAAACATTATAGTAAAATCGGAAAATGTGTTTACACTTCGCATCTTCGTAGGGCTGGGTAACCCAGCCCCTACGAGTTACCGTGTGTGCAAATAATTATGGGATTTACTATAAGTTGCTACCTAAAAAGTTATAATCGCCGACTTGGATTATCAAATATGCCCGATTTCGTGCAAGCGAGTGTAAAAAATGCCCTATTTGGTGCAGGGCGCGCAGTAAACCCGCCAGTACGGTATTGCTCAGATTGGCACAAAAATTGCTCGTTGACTTACATACAATATTAATATATAGGTTGGTCTGCTACCAGTTAAATTAGATACAGCGGAGGAAACATTATGAACCGTTCCCAAAGGCGAAATCGCTCTATACGCGCACTACTTTTTGCAGGTGTTGTTCACCTTTGCCTTGCTATTGTCTTTATGTTCTCTTTCTATGTCCAGAGACCGACCAATATTCAAGACGTGATCGCTGCAGATTTGATAAACCCAAAAGAGGCACCGAAACAACGGCGCAGACTTAAACCGCCGCCACCGAAGAAACTACGGGTCCCACAGCAGACGGATCCATCTACTGAGTCGAGCCAACGCCATTTAGACTTGGCTGCCTCCGCCAATTTAATCAATGAGACTGTGCGACAATCAGAAGCAGAACTGCTGCATAGCGCGACGAAATCTGTCTCGGAGACAGAGACAGCACTGCCGGATGTGATGACAGAAGCACGTCCATTCAATAGCCGCGCCGCTCCGATTCATAAATCCGTAGCAAGTCCTTTTCAAACGACCGCAGGTGAAGGTGTTAATAGCCCACGGCAACGCGTTAAAGGCGATGGGGCTTACGGTTTTCACAAACTCGAATCGACAGGGACTTCCGACGTTGGGATGATCGGGGACGGCGATGGCGACGGTGAAGGCGAAGGCACCGGCAACGGAGATAGCACCAACCCATTTGCTGAAGCACTTAAAAACATCGCTAACCATATCATCGCGACACGAGAACTCGACAAGGTGAACGTTGTCTTTGTACTCGACACCAGCGCGAGTATGCGCGACAACATCCAACAAGTCGCAGCGAATCTGTATGCCTTAACCGACGCGTTTGATCTCGTTAATATCGAATACCACCTCGGGATGTCTGAATTCAGTGTACGACATGAAGGACAAAGACTCGAAGTCCGCACCCTGTTACCCGATGTTGCGATGCTACGGAGACGGATGCAGAAAGTCTTACTCAGCGGCAATGAACACGCACTTGATGCTTTAGTAGACACACTACACCGGATCGATTTTCATGCCGATGCCGATAAATTTATCGTCCTCGTAACCGACGAACCCGCATCGACGGCTTTTAAGAAAGAGGATTCCTATAAAATGATGCGGGAGAAGGCTATTAAAGAATATCAACTTCAAGAGATCCGGGTCAACGTCCTCGGACATACAGAACCCTTTCAGCCACGACTCGCCGAAGAGACAGGCGGACTCTGGCAGCGGATTCCGGGAGACATCGGCAGTGCAACTGCACTCCCCAGCACGCACGCTGGCAATAGCGCATTTATCAAGGTCTTCCGGGACATCGTTAAAGATATTCGTCGCAGCGGGGGCCAATTGCTGTTCAGCATGGAATCGAAATTTGAGGTGCATCTCGAAGATGGTGATATACCCGCCAAGAAATTGGAACGTATGTTTGAAGAAAATGGAATCTCTTTATCCATGGGCGGTAGCCTCTTTAATAATGCCAAGGTCTGGGAGAAGGAAAAAGGCGATTTGTGGGTGATTACGGACTACTCAAGTGGACACACCTACACAATCCGGAAAGCAGGCGACAGACTCAACGTTTATGCGGGTATTTTTCCCGAAAGTTGGGGGCTCGCCGAAAACTTCAACGCGATGACACAACAGCGTGGAAATAGATGGCTTATAAATGACCGGAGTAGCAGACGGATGTACACCGTCCGAAGTGAAAAAAATAAATTAAACATCTACGCCGGTGGAACCCCCGGTGCCTCGCCTGAAAAGGGGTTCGGGACTTTTGTGGATATTGTTGTCATGCTCGATTACAGTCGGAGTATGGGCGGGAAATCTGAAGCGATTATGCTCGGACTCAGCACGCTTATCGGTAGGTTAGACATCCTCCCTATCAAGTATCGGATTGGGCTTATCCGTTTCGCGGAAGCCAAGGATGCGATTAAGGTCATCAACGGCGCGGTCGTTACACAGATGCCGCTCAACGAGTCGATGTTAAAGAGTTATATGGAAGACCCGTTCGGTGGCGACGAGCACCTTATTGACGCAGTTGTGGAAGGCCTGCCAAAGGTGAAATTCAGTCCGTACGCCAGCCGGATCCTGCTCATCCTGACAGACGAACCGACAACCGGCAAGTATCCACCGGAACGTGCGCTTGACGTATGTCAATCGTTAGGGGTCCGCGCCTATGTGATCGGTCATCCGCGAGCGGCAGATTTTCAGAAAACCCTCGTGGAACAGACAGGTGGCATCTTTTTTACGATGCCGAAGCATCTAAGCAAAACCTATCCGAACCAATAAATTAGTTGTCAGTACGATTTTCTCTCACTGCGAGGCATGAAAAATCTTTCAGTTATCAGTTGTCGGTACTCAGTTATCAGTCGCTGGAGAATGTAAACTACCCTTACCCACGGACATTTCGGAAGTTTAATTAGTTTTGCGTATAGTCCTGATGGCCACATAATCGCAACCGGAGGCGACGACGGCACCGTTCTTTTATGGAATTTTGCTTCTTATATTCACATGGAAATGAATATTAATCCACAAGAAATTTACGGCAATTGGCGGGCAGGTTGGGCTTTGGATACTCATACATTATCAAGTCGTCCGTTACCGAGTGGAGGGTATGATACGGAGCGAACTGAATTTGGCGAATTGGTTTTCCTGTTGAAATATCGTCATGATAGGACGAAAATTCAACCGATAGCAGAGGTTGCTGCCAATTTTAGTAAAGAGAAATTTGCTGTTGATGGACATCCGATCCTGCCATATCTAAAGGCGATTCTTCCGATTCCACCCTCAGATCAAAATCGGGATTTTCAGCCTGTTACTGAAGTCGCACAAGACATAGGGAAACTCCTAAGTGTGCCGGTACGTACAGATTATCTGACGAAAGTAAAACGGACGGTTCCTCTTAAGAATTTGCCAGATGTGAAAAGTAAGAGCGAACAACTCCGCGGAGCGTTTGTTGTCCGATCCCAGGATTTAAAGGATCAATGCGTTTTGTTAGTTGATGACCTCTATGACTCAGGAACAACTTTGACAGAGGTATCCAAAGTTCTCTACGAACAGGGCGGTGTTCAACATGTGCTTGTTCTAACACTTACCCGAACACGGACAGGCGGCAATTAAAGATATGAATTGCAGCGTTACTAAAACTGACCAAATAAGGACAGGAAGATGAACATTAATAGAGATTATTTCTGGTTTCGGCTCTTTAAGACACGAGGCATAGGGCCCAAACTTCTGGTATCTGTTGCTAAAACATTAGAGGCAGAAAACCTAAACCCAGAAATGCTGCCGCGCAGTCAAAGCGATCTCTCGGCAAAGTTTCCCAAATTAGCGAAAATTCTTAATGGAAAAATCCGGGCAGAAGAGAGAGAAAAGGTGACTACGGCTTACGAGCAACTTAAAAAGCAGGGAATTGATATTATTTATCCCGGTCACCCAGATTTTCCGCCACATCTCCTTGAAATTGCCCCGATCCTATTTGTTAAAGGGCAGCAAAAACGTCTCATATCGGATAGCGTCGCAATCGTGGGTGCACGGAACGTGTCGGGTAAAGGAATTCGTATTGCAAGAAAACTTGCCAATGATCTTGCAAGCGAAAGCATAAACGTTGTCTCTGGATATGCCAAAGGTGTTGACTCAGAAGCACACTTAGGTGCATTAGAGGCAGAGGGAACAACGACTCTTGTCCTTCCGAATGGCATCAACCAACTGCGTCAGAAAAACGCATTTAAAAAATTCAATTGGGACCGAGATGTCCTCGCGGTTTCACAGTTTGATCCAGATACCAAATGGATTGCACGCAACGCAATGGCACGAAACAAACTTGTGTGTGCACTCTCTAAAGCAGTTGTTGTCATTGAATCGGGACCTGAACGAGATGCGCAAGGTAAAATGAGCGGGACTTTCAACGCTGCGAAAACGGCTCTCAGTATGGGTTTACCGCTTTTTGTACTCAACCCCAATTGCCTTGACAATGCTCCGGAAGGGAACGCCGCGCTGATTGAGTTGGGAGGTCATAGCCTCGATCCCACCAATGGTGCAAAGGAAATTGTTGAACGTGCCTTTGTCAAAACAACGGAACCTATTCCAATCTCAAATCAGAATTCTGCTGAGCAAATACCACTTTTCTGAAACTGAAAGATTTTTCGCAGAAAAATCGTACTCACAACTGGTAACTGTTAACTATTAACTGAAAGGAATAATAATGTCAACAACTTCTACAAGTACACAACAACACCGAGAAATGGCGACCGAAGAAGGACCTGTCGCCGTCGCGATCGTTACCGTCAGTGACACCCGCACGCCGGAAACAGACAAAAACGCTGCGTTCCTACGCGAACAGCTCGCCGCAGACGGGAACAGCGTCACTGCCTACCAAATCATAAAAGACGAACCCGACCAAGTCGCCGCAGTATTAGATCAAATGGCAGAAAGCGACGCACAAGTCATCCTGTTCAACGGTGGTACAGGGATCGCCCCACGCGACACGACGTTTGACATTCTGAATCGCAAATTGGAAAAGACGTTGCCCGGATTTGGGGAGCTCTTTCGGATGTTCAGTTATGATCAGGTCGGTGCAGCGGCGATGCTATCAAGAGCAACGGCGGGTGTCTATCGTGGCAAAGTGGTTATTTCTACACCGGGATCAACCGCGGCTGTACAACTCGCATGGGAAAAATTGATCGGACCCGAATTGCAACATCTCGCATGGGAAGTCGGACGGTAAAATAGTTGTCAAGGGATTAGCCGTCAGCAGTTAGGGCGTTTTTTTCTCCGAAAAAACTGTCAGCCGTCAGTAAAAGAGTTTCTGATTAAATCAAATACTTCTTTGCTGATTGCTAATGGCTGATGGCTATTCTTGCTGACAACTGATGGCTAATAGTCGATCACAATACTTCGCGCGTAAAGGTATACACATGCCGCAACCATGATGCGTAATAAAACCCGTTCGCATAACAGAAATAGAGCAGTTTCAACCCAATAATACTGATTAAACAAGCAGTCAACACCGCAAGAAGCCCAAAATCCCACGCGCCCATCTTCAGCGTCCGCAGCGAAGTACGCTGCCCTGCCGTCTCCGGTGAGAACCCTCGACTCTCAACCGATTCACCGAGATGCGTCGCGTGCCGAATGTTCCCTGCCAAAATAGGACGGAAACTATTGATCACACCGCGGCACGTAGCGAGTAGATTGAGCCGAAAATAGCGGAACCCTCTTAACCGTTGCGACCGAAACACAGCCGACGCTTCATTCGCAACAACCGGAATAAAATGCAATGCCGTCGTCACCATAAAGGCGAGCGTTGCTGGTACGCGTAACTGCGACAAGGCGAGGAGCAGGTCCCGGGGTTGCGTCGTCCAGACGATAAAACACCCGATGGCGAGCGTCGTGTTGAAACGGAGCGATTGAATAATCCCGTGGAATAGCCCTTCCCGATAGACCCGAATCCCACCTGTCATCTTTCCTATGAGTGGAAATTCCGGTGGCACGAGCGTGAATAGCGCGGTGCGCGGAAATTCGTTATAGAAGATCGCTTGACTGTAAATGAGTCCCCACGTTGTGAAAAAGAGAAACGCACAAAGCAACCCAATCTGCCGCCACGTCGGTCCCGACAGCGCAATGAGCGTCAGGCTACCGAGGAAACAGGCGAGCAATGCCGTCGGGCTGTCCAGCAAAATGACGAGACACCCAGCGATAAGCATCGTCAGGATTTTTGTGCGGGGTTCAAGTATCGTAGTGCGCATTGTGTGACTTTTTCAGACAAGTATAGCAGATTTATGGTGTGGGTGGCAATCAAATGTTGTCGTTTTCAGTTGTCATTAGAATCGGTTGTGTCAAAGAATTCGAGATTTGGAAATCCGTCTTACAGGGAAAGCGAAAGGGTCAGTGATGAAAAATAAGGTTTTGATTGTGGTGTTGAAGTTGCTACAGAGAGGGCGTTCCTGCGGAATTGCTGAGTCGCCATGCATGGATTTTCAGTATTCAGTTGCTTGTGATGGGTTCTCTTATCATGGAAATCATAACCATCAGAGAAATCAGAGTTCAGAAAGCAAAAGTGTAAAGCGTTAGGAAACCGCCTGTCCGAGTCAGGGTGCCGAGAGGGTTGTTTTTTCTAAAATTGACGCTTATGACACGCTGCAAAACCGCACCTACCGGGCCTGAGGATTACCGAACCTTGGAACCATTAGTATCCGTGTGGGATTTTCTCTTCCGACAGCCAGAGACCAATCAAGTCCGTAATCCCTGGATCGTATTTCTTGAACGCATTTCTGGTTTTAAATTCTTGATTTTTGCCGACATAATACCACATACGGACACCTTCTGCCCAATACTCACCTACTGGCGAGGATTCTAACTTCCAGTTATCTACAGAAAAATACTTGTCTCTCCATAATCCGAGTTTCATCGCCTGATGGTAAGCACGATTTAATGAGGGATTGAATTCTGGGTCCATCTTTGAAGCGACAGAATGGACTGCATGCCCGAACTCGTGAACGAATGTGTCCATGCTCGGCTTCTTTTTCCTTTCAATATAAGCGGCGAAACGACCTGGGAACCCCAGGGACTCTTGCGGTGTTAAAGCGAGACCCCTGAGACGCGACTTGCTCTCCTCCCATCCGAGCGAGGCTGTGATGCTCTCACCGGGCGCGATAAGGATAAATTCATAACCTGAGAGTTTACTCAGGATCTCTGGGCGTTTGGCAGTGATTGTCAAAACAATTTCCTTCGCCGCGTAAAAAGCCTTATCATTCACCTTACCCGAACCTGTGATCGTCATCTCGCCGACATCGAGGTATTTTATGACTTGAATTTTTTCTTTTGCTTCCGAAACGTTTGGTGTTCGCATTTTTGAGAGTCCTTCTTGGTTAACTTGTGCTATTTTATTTATAGATTTTCAGGGTTGGTAAAATTATAACATATTTTGCAGCGCGAGTGCCAAGTTAACGACTTTAACCTCCTTATCAAGGATATTTTGAACACTTCGCTATTGGCACATCTACCCATAAATATTTACATATTTTGATAATTTACCAATAAATTTTAAAAAATATTGAACTTTTTTTGATTTAAGGAGTCTAAAGTAACAAATACTCACATTGAACGGTTAAATAACGTTCAAACGATGAAAAAAATTAAGCAAACTAAATTGTGATCTAAAAAACATAGGGAGCAAAAAAATGACTACACAAATTCGCCAGCAAAATGGTATTTCGATTTTGGAACCCAATGGAAAGATTGTCGGAGCCTCAATATTAGGATTATGGGAAACACTCTCACCCCAAATAGAGGATTACGACACACCCCGCATTCTCATCAATTTTGGGAAAGTCAATAAGATTGATAGTGCAGGGCTTGGCGCACTTCTGGACGCACGTGCCATGACAAAGCGAAAGAATGGTCGCATTGGGGTTATCAATGTCGGAACAAATATAAGAAACATACTCGTTATGACTCGGATTATAACTGAGTTTGAACACTTCGACAGCGAGGCTGATGCCGTTGCGGCACTCTCCGCATAGCGTCTAACGCTCAGTAGAACGTCGAAAGGGACTGGTTTTACCAGTCCCTTTTTTTTTGTGCCGCAAATTGTATTCTCCAGATTGGTAGGTGCGGGTAAAAAAGAAGCATAAGTGTCAATTTTAGTGAATTGGAGGGATGCGGTGTGATAAACGCTTTAGGTATTGCGTTGTCTTTATCTTATAAATCCCATAAGAATTCTCAAAAATTGTCCAAACTATAGTATAAAACTAAGTGCTTCTGGTAAACAAATTAAACCGATTTGCGTTTTTAAGGTCAAATGCGTTATTATATACTATATGGCAAACAAATATATAATAAGGTTAGAATTAAAATTTGATTGACAAGAGGAGCTACAATTCAGTGTACGTTTCTATACGAAAAACCGTGATACTACTTTTATTGCTGACCGTCTTGCTGCCGGTTCCGGTACTTGCGGGACCCGGGCGCACCGGCGCGCAGATATTGAACCTCGGCGGTGGCGCGCGCGCAAGAGCCCTCGGTGATGCTTTTTCTGCGATGTCTGGCGATGTGACGGCATCCCTCTGGAATCCAAGCGGGCTTGCAGATTTGCCTGAAAGCAGACTCCGCTCCGGTAAAAAAGCGGCGCAAGCCTCAATGTTCTATACAGATTACAGCGGACCCTTCGGGGAAGCCGGTGAAGGATTGTACTATACTTTCCTCTCTGGTGCGATGCCGCTCGGCGATTTCGGAACTGTCGGCGCAACGCTTCAGATGCAAGGACAGGGCACTATCCCTGTTACGACAGATTCTCCCGAAATCCTTCGCGAAGAGAGCCTTGGCACCAACTTCGCCTTGACATTCTCCTACGCAGATCGGATTACGGAGTCCTTATCGGCAGGCATTAACGGCAAAATGATTCGGATGGTACTCGGACGTGAGAACGGCAGTTCTTATGCCGTTGATTTCGGCATGCAATACCTCTTACCATTTGATCTCATACCGACAACAGTCGGTGCCGCAATTCAGAACATCGGACCCGGTATCTCTTTTATTGATGAAAACCAAGCAGACCCGTTACCTCGGTTTCTACGTCTCGGTACGTCTATGAGCCTTTATCGCGGTAAGTATAATCACGTCCGCTTTGTCAGCGGTATCACCGCATACATTGATAAATTGGCAGAAGATGAACACGAATTAGCGGTTGATTTGGAACGGCTTAACGCCGAAAGAGAGGAAAAACTGACGCGGGAACAACTGCTCTCTGATCGTGGTGTCGGTATCCGGGCATTTGAGTGGCGACATCTTCAAAAGAATCTCGGTTTGGAGTACTGGCTCGGCGATATTCTTGCGATCCGGGTCGGCTATAAGATTGAACCCGGTATCAACCTACCGAATTTGACAGATTATTTTACGGGTGGTATCGGCGTGAAGATATATCTCTTCAACCTTGATCTGAGTTACGGTCCCAGTTTCGGTCCAAACAATCAGCGGCTTATCGAAATGACTGGCATAATCATCTTTTAAGAGGGACACTAAAAGTGAAATTTCATACCCAAATTTTGATACTTATACTATTATTGTGTTTGTCGTCTGGTGTCTGCCTTGCTGCTGATGTTTTCAAGGCGCAGCCGTTCACGGCTTTCGCGCTTGATTCTAAACTCGGTACCCGCTCACTCGCGAACCAATCGTCTGTCCCCATGGCGACAAGCCAAGCACTTCAACCTCGGAAATCCCCGAATGAAGCGTTTCTCTATTCACTTGTTATTCCCGGTATGGGGCAACTCTACACAGGAGCCAAGCGCGGGTATATCTATGCCGCGGCAGAGGTCGGTTTCCTCACAGCTTTTTTTATCTTGCGAAACTCCGGTTCAAACATACTTGATGATTGCTATGAGGCTGTCAGAGAAAACGTTGTTTTTATCGGTGCTGGCTCCTTTGAAGATTGGAATAATGAAGATTATGAACATGCCACGGACTATGAAACGTGGAACCACAGATATGATTCGGAGGCAACCCAAAAGCGCACCGGCAAATGGTATTGGAAGGATCTTGATCCCGATCTAAAAAATGAGAATTCTCAGGATCTTAAGGATAGGGCTATCATTTCAAAATACCGGTTGGGGGCTCTTGATTTACGCCAAAAATCCAACAATACCGGTAAACGCGCGATACACTTCTTGGGATTTGCGATCTTAAACCATGTTGTGAGTGCAGTGGAAGCGCGCATCACAACCAAACGCTTCAATACCCGCTTGCAAAATCCGATTTCCCAGTCACGAACTCGCACATTTGATATAGATGTCCGGACGGACAGTTCAACAGGGGCAATGACAGGCATGCTTGTCCTGCGGAAAAGATTTTAGAAGGAGAAACTATGTCATTAGAGATACCACAACTACTGGATGCGCTTAACTCGGTTACTGCGATTCCTATCGTCCCTTTCAAAGCGGACAAGATTGATTGGACAGGACATGCCAAAAATATCGACTATTTGATGCGCAACAATTACTTGGACGAGGGACGGCAGCGCGTCATTGCAATCGCCGGAACAAGCCTGATTCACCACATCAGTGAGACCGAGCAGCTGCGCCTCATTGACAAAACCGGACAGCAAATCGGCGACGACGGTATCCTCATATCCGGTATTGTTCCCAACCCCATCCGCCAAGCCGGTCAACTTATTGAAGCACAAACGGAGCTCAGTAGACCCCCAGATGCGTATCTACTTATGCCGCTGACGGGGATCTCGAATCCAGAGGGTGTCTACCAACAATACATGGAATTCGGAGAGAAATACGGCACTGCTTGTGGCGCGCGGTTTCTCTACTACTTCCGTCAGAAGCGCGACTTGGCAGCAGTCATCCGTCTCCTAAACGACTCCCCGCATTTCATTGGTGTGAAGATCGGCACCGGAGAAGAAGATGTTGAGCCACTCGTTGAAGGTGTCGGTGATAGTGGGATTGTGATGTGGGGGATCGGGGACAGGTGTACGCAACCGGCACAGTTAGGCACAAAAGGACACACCTCCGGCATAGCCGTCGCGTTCGCGCGTGCCTCAGACGAAATTAACAACGCACAACGCCGTGGTGATTACGAGACCTCTGCACAGATTGAAGCCGACATCGCACCGCTTGAGGAGATCCGTTTCATGAACGAGCGGGTCTATAACTATTCTGCCGTCGTTGAGGCGATGATCTTAAGCGGTTTCGACGATATTGCTGCAGGCACCGGCGGTCCCTTTAATCCACGTGTCCCTGCAGAAATCCAAGCCCAACTCCGCGGGATAACACAAGACTTGAAGCGTTACCATTAGATTTTACTATGTCTTTTGATTCTTTAGCACTCCGCATTGTTACGCAAGAACTCCGCGAGACCCTTTTAGGCAGCACAATTCGGCACATCGAACAAGCGAATGCACACGCCTTTTCATTCAGGATGAGTCATGCTGCCGAGACGCACTGGCTCACGGTATCAGCACACTCGGTGCATGCCCGTATCCATCTCATTGACAAGCCGCCACCCGGACAAAGACAGTCCTATTTGGGAGACTTCCTCACAACACATCTCAGAGGCGGCACGATTACCGAGATTGAACAACTCGGTTGGGATCGCATCCTTAAAATAACCGTCCAACCCGTCTCCGATGAACCGATACAACCCTCCCCGAAAGCCGTTATCGCAGAGATGATGGGCAAACATAGCAACATCATCCTCATAGATGCGACCGACGACAGGATTCTGGAAAGCCTCAAACGTATTGATGAGACAATGAGCCGACACCGAGAAATTTTGCCCGGTGAGACTTACACTTTACCACCGCAACAGGGGAAAGTGGACCCTTTGACGTTAGACAAGGCAGCGTTTACGGAACTGATGGATGGACAAGCAGAGGTGAGTTGGCGACAGCTCTTTAACAAGATTGACGGTTTCAGTCCGGCACTCGCGAAAGAGGTCGTCGCACGCGCGGCTGAGACAGAACTCTGGGATGCCTATCAGCAGGTTATCGCCTATTTCGATCCGAAGCACGCTTCACCACAACTCTTCACGGATGGCAACGCGCCAATCGCAGTATCGGCACTACCGCTGCAGCAATTTCCGACTGCCACCTCTCAAACATTCGACACGATGAGCGATGCCTTCTGCGCCTACTACGACGCGATTACCTTGAAGGAGAACATCGCTTCGGAACGCCGGACGCTGACGCAGGCGTTGAAGAAACAGAAGGGGATACTCCGTCGAAAGGCGAAGGCACTACAAACCGATTTGGAACGCGCAGAGAAAGCCGAAGATTACCGCATTCAAGGTGAATTAATCCTCGCCAACCTACACACGATCACCCGCGGACAGCAACAGGTGGAGCTCCAGAACTACTATAGTCCTGAACTCGAAAAGATGTTGATACCGCTTAATCCAGAGCAGACCCCTTCCGACAACGCCCAGGCTTATTTTAAGAAATACACGAAGGCGAAGCGCGGACGTTCGCGCATCCAGCAGCTGATAGCAGACTTGGACGCGGATCAGGAGACGCTCCAGCTGTATACATCTAAGTTGGAATCCGCTGATACTTTGGAAGCACTCCAGCGACTTCGGACTGAATTCGTCGCCAACGGCTATCTCAAGGTTCCGCAAAGCAGAAAGCAGAAGCAGGAAGCAGGCGAGGGTCCCTTCCGAAGATACACCTCTACCAACGGTTTCCAGATGTATGTCGGCAAGAACAGCCAGTCGAACGATCTGCTCCTACGTCAGATTGCCAAACCGAGTGATATGTGGCTCCATACCAAACAGATCCACGGTTCGCACGTCATCATCCGCAACCCAGAAAACCGTCCGGACATCCCGATGCCGACGTTATTACAAGCCGCGCAACTCGCCGCCTACTACAGCAAAGCGCATCATGCGAGTAATGTGCCAGTTGACTATACGTGGGCGCGGTATGTCGTAAAACGGAAGGGCAACGTCGCTGGGTATGTGCATTACACGCGTGAGAAGACATTATACGTCGAACCCGCTGTCCCGTCGTCGAAAGAATAAAAATCTTGCTTCTGTTAGGATTATGTTATGATTGAATACAATGGTTATATCGGTGCTGTCAATTTTGACCCAGAAATTGACCTTTTCCATGGAACAGTAATTAACACCAATGATGTAATCACGTTCTATGGTGCATCTGTAGCCGAACTGCGAAAAGAGATGCAAACGTCCATTGAGGGGTACATTGAATTCTGCAAGGAACAAGGTAAAATACCGGATAAACCTTTTTCTGGTGAGTTTATGATCCACATAAGTCCCGAGACACATTGCAAACTTGCTTTGAATGCCGAACAGCTTCACTTAGATTTTGATGTTTACCTTCAAAAGGTTTTGGAAAAGGCTGCTTTGGCATAGCAGCGGCTTTATGAGCAGTCAGGAAATTTTGCATGACCGATTTGAGAAATACTATCGCACACATCCTTGAACACAAGCAACACTTAGCAGAAGCCAATGAGGCGACTATCCAACAATATGTCGTTTTACCGATTCTGCGGACGTTAGGATGGGACGATACCAATTTAGCGTCTATGGAAATTATACCTGAATATAAGGTTGAAAGTAGAAGAGCCGATTATGCCTTACATACCAAACGGAATCAAAACCCTGTAGTGCTGATTGAGTGTAAACGCTGGGATCAACCAATCGGAAAAAACGAAGAGCAAATCTGTTTTTACGCCTATAGCGGGAACGTACCACTTGCGATAATTACAAACGGCAAGCTCTGGCGGTTTTACCTTTCTCGATGGGAAGCCTCAAGTTTGAGCGACAGGATTTTTTGTGAAACTGATATTGACGAAGATCGAGAAGGATCTGTCACTAATTTGGAGAAATATTTCCTAAAATCCAATGTAATATCGGGTGAGGCAGAGTTGAACGCTGAAATCGCATTGGAAGAAAAAGGGAAAACGAGCACTTCCGAAATTAGTCCAATTGCTCCGAATTCTAATTCAACTGACGACGCAATTGATAGCCTTTCGGAAGAAAGACCAATTACGACTCTTCCTGAGTCAGATGTTGAGTGGACAAGGGAGATGGTTAGAAATTCACTTTCCGAAGAACTTATAGACTTCTTCAAAAAAAGATACACTGAAGAAAATCTCAAATTGTTTTATGGAGGAGTTGCCGATATACAGAATTTGATAAATAAAGAGGGATGGGGGCTAAATCCTCCAAAATTTTCAAAGATGCTTGTGGCTTTTGGCTAACCGATAGGAGCGTTATAGGAAAAATAAAAAGAATATTTGGAATTCTGCCTGAAGGTCTCTTTCCACCAGTTGAAGAGGTTGTTGTAGGTAAGGATGGCGAATTAATTAAGAGAAAACCTAAAGCATTTATGTTACCGAGACTCTTTGTCCGGATAGACGACGCAGAAGCAGAGCAATTGGAACTTAAACATGATGGATGTAAGTTATGTGGTGTTCAGAAAGGTAAATTAGTAGATTTTATCTATTACGATATTCCTGAAGATATGTCAACCCTTTTCCCTGTCCTTGAATTCGCCTATAAAAAACATACCGGTAATTGATGCTGATTCCCACACACTACGAACACCTCCATGCTAACCTACTAGAGCCATTCAATTTTAAGAAATTGTTGGGTTTCGTGCCGTCTTTTGATGATCCGGTGCGGTTAGGAATGCAGATCGCAAGAAACACCCCAGCAAAAACACCCCCCTTTATCCCCCCTTATCAGGGGGGCAGGTGAGTACACCGCAAAACCGCGCTATAGGTATCATTTTAGGGATTTTCGCAGCGTTTTATAACGGATGTAATAAACATGCCGCCCTTACAGGGCTAAAGGGTTATAAAATGACCCTGCTATAAACGTTGTGAAGAAACACCCCAGCAAATAAACCCTACGGGACTGAAGAGTATTTTTGAAGTCCTCAAGGTTTTCGCGTAGGAGCCGGTTCGGTTAGGAAACCGAACCTACCGGGCCTGGGGGACCGACGGTTATTTTTCTTAAATTGACACCTATAATTCCGTTAGGAAACCGCACCTACTGGGTCTGGGCAAAAATTAGAGCGAAAAATGGAAAACTGAATGTCTCTGACTCACCTACCAAAATTTATAGACATCCTTTATAATTCTGCTATACTATCCCCACAAATCGACATAGGAGGAAACCGTTTATGAAATTGGTTAAATTGTTCAGGCTGATGGCTATTTTCTCTGCTGTCAGTCTTTTTGCAGTAGGAATTGCCGATGCGTTAGATGAATGGGTGCATATTGATATTGAACCCTATTCAAACACAAAACTGGTCGAACACCAATGGTGGACGCTGAACCCAGGCGACAGTACACTCTCGCGCCTACCCATTGGCGAAGTCGATGAATTTGAGGGACCAGACGGAAAGGTTGAATTTCAGATCATTGATGGGGCCATCGTTGTCTTCGGAACGAATGCGGCGAAATGGCCCAAGGCAGTCGAGGACATTGAAGTTGGTGGCAAAGCGAAGTTCGTCTATTTTTTTCACGCAACGGGGTGGGAGCAGAACGGCGTACCAAGCTACAAGTTCGTCATGCACTACCGGACCGGGAAAAAGGAAGAACTGGAGCTGACTTCAGGTTTTAACTCCGACGACTGGTGCCACGACGGTGCCAATCTTGAAGACGATAACTCTGTCTGGGGATGGATTTTGAAAGAAGGCGGTCCCTGTGGACACGCAGGCTTGATTACCACGAAATGGGAGAACCCACGTCCCGATGACTGGATTGAAACGATAGACATCGTCTCTTTGGAATTAGGATCGGTACCTATAATCCCAGCGATTACCTTAGGCGAAGCGACACTCGCAGTTGAACCCGCACAGAAATTAGCAGTTACGTGGGGCAGTCTGAAGGCTTCCCGTTGATTGTAAGTCGCGTAGGGAAGCCTTGTAATATTAAACATTTGACGTTGCTGGCGAGGTTTCTAACCTCGCCGGATATTACGCACAAACTTTGCATTTCAGATTAGGAGTTCTGTAAAGATTCATCAAAACGTTTGAAGAGTGCCTCTCCATCTTTGGGAGAAACAATTGTGGGCTCCGAATTTTTTGAAAAAATAGACGTAAATTCCTCTCCTGCTAACAAATCATCAATGGCTTCACAGATCGTCTGTTCTGTAAGTTTTTGGACGATGATCATGTTAGATGCCCAGAAGTACGAACCGGCAGCACATTCGCCAGTTTTTGTATAGTGTTGCATCAAGGTGTTAATGTTTTGGAGGGTAAAAAAGGTGGCAGAGAAGTTGTCACCGTTCGGAAAAGTAACCTGAACATCGACATTATCGTTATCCGGATCCAGAGAGGCAATTCCGCTATAGATTGTTAGTCTATAACCGTTATGTTGTAAAGTTATGTAAGATTTATCCATTTTTATTTATCTCCAAAATGTTTTAGGACCTCATCAATGACCTTCTGCTGGTTATCTTTACCAGAGATCCCTAAGATTTCAAATTGACTGCCTCTAATTCTCCAATAGACTCGCGCACCACCGCGGGTTCGTGATTCGATGATTCTGTTACCAATCGATTTGTTTCCTATTCCGGGATTCATATTCCCTCTTTTCAACTGGTCAGTAATTTTCTTAATTTCGCCATGTAGAGCTATTAGTGTTTTCCTGCCTTCCCGTAAAAGTAGAGGGCTTTCCCTAATTCGATTGGTTAACATGTTTCAAATAACCATTTTGTATCTGGATTTTTATGGGTATTATATCTTATTCGCGCGCTGGTGTCAAGTTTTGGATTCTGAACAGCATTCAGCAATCATAAAAAATTGACTTTACCGAGCGTGTATGCTATAATTATGGAAGCGATTTATGGTCGCAACGCTTTTTAGGTCTCAATATAACAACACTCAAATTAATATAGGAGGAATTCAATGCCAGCAAAACAAATCATCTTTGACGAAGAAGCAAGGGTAGCACTCAAACGCGGGGCAGATACGCTCGCTGATGCCGTGAAAGTTACCCTTGGTCCACGCGGAAGAAATGTAGTCATCCAAAAATCTTTCGGTGCCCCGCTGGTAACGTGTGATGGTGTTACCGTCGCAAAAGAAATTGAACTCCCGGACCCATACGAAAATATGGGTGCCCAACTGCTGGAATCCATCGCAACCAAAACAAACGATGTCGCTGGAGATGGAACGACGACGGCTACGCTGTTAGGTCAGGAAATTCTTCATGAAGGTCTCAAAAACGTCACAGCCGGTGCCGACCCGATGCAGTTGAAGCTCGGTATAGACAAAGCTGTGGATGCCGTTGTTAATGCGATCTCCGAACAGAGCCGTGCTGTGGATACACATGAGGAGATTCTACAAGTCGCCTCAATCGCTGCGAATGACCCTGCGAACAATAGCAACATTGGTACGATTGTGGCTGAATCGCTTGAGAAAGTTGGAAATGACGGTGCGATTACGATTGAGGAAGGTAAAACCTCAGAAACTATGGTTGACATCGTTGAGGGGATGCAGTTTGATCGCGGTTTCTTATCATCGAATTTCGTAACGGACTTACAAGCGCAGGTCGTCGAATTTGAGAACCCTTTTATTCTCATTAACACCGAAAAAATTAGCACAGTAACAGACCTTGCCCCGATTATGGAAAAGGCGGCGCAACTTGGGCGCCCGCTGTTCATTATCGCTGAAGATGTAGAAGGCGAAGCACTTTCGGCTTTGGTCGTCAACAAACTCCGCGGCATACTTCAAGTTGCCGCCGTAAAATCCCCCGGTTTCGGGGACCGACGTAAAGAGATGTTAGAAGACATCGCAACCCTGACGGGGGGTCAAGTTATTGCCGAAGAGACGGGTATCCGCTTAGAGAACGTTGTTATCGGTATGCTTGGCACTGCTCGACGCGTCGTCGTTGACAAGGATAACACGACAATCGTCGGCGGCAGCGGCGCGAAAGAGAGTGTTGAGGGAAGAGTCGCGCAGATCCGTAATCAAATAGAGGAAACAACCTCCGAGTATGATCGGGAAAAGTTGGAAGAGCGACTCGCGAAGCTCGCAGGCGGTGTTGCTGTCGTCAACGTCGGTGCCGCTACAGAAGTGGAGATGAAAGAGAAGAAGGCTCGATTTGAAGATGCACTCGCTGCGACGCGTGCTGCTATTGAAGAGGGGATTGTCCCCGGCGGTGGCATCGCACTTCTCCGAGCGGCAGCCTCACTCGGTAGTTTAGAATTAGAGGGTGACCAAGAGACGGGACTCAATATTATCCGCCGCAGCTTACTTTCACCGGTGCGTGCGATTGCCGAGAATGCTGGAGAAGAGGGTTCAGTGGTCGTTGCCAAAATACAAGAAGGCGACGGGAATTTCGGCTTCAACGCCGCTACATCCGAATACGGCGATATGTTTGAAGAAGGTGTCATTGACCCGACGAAGGTTGTCCGTTCCGCGCTACAGAACGCATCGAGCATTGCAGGTTTACTCTTAACGACAGAAACACTTATTACAGAGATTGAGGAACCACCGAATATGGCTGCTGAAGCAGCGGATCCGCATGCTGGGCATTTCCATTAAGCCTATTCTGAATTGGGTGTACTGCCAAGCACACCAAATCATGATCTATGTTGGCGCGCTTTATAAGCGCGCCATCCGATTTTTCTCAACGCAATTCCGCTATCAATCTCCGACACGCTGTATCTGATACCGCGGCTCCATCCCGCTATCCCAATCACAGTCAAGGCAAAACATCACATTCACTGCTAAATACTGGATGTTTCCACCTTGACACTCTGGACACACTTTCACCGGCTTCTCCAATTCGCTGCCCGCAGCGTGTTGGAAAATGTCCAAGTAGTACACTTTCAGTTCACCCGGATAGCGGTGTCCCATAGGACAACGAACCTGTTGGGAACCGTCGCTTTCAAAACGATCCATTGTTTCCCGAAGGAATGTTAGCCGACGGTGACAGATTGGACACGGGTTAGGACTCAACTCCTTCAGGACAACCAGATCTGTATTTTCTTGTTGGATGGAAACGCTTAAGGCGAGATGATGTGCAAGCTGCAAATGCGATACACCTTCGTAACCAAGCACCTCAGCAAGCTCCGAGACAATTTGTGCATAGCTTTGTGGACTCAGCACTACTCCTGTAGGGATCATTGTCCCACCCTTTAAACTTGAGAGAAGCCGATAGATACGTTCCAGAATGGGCAATCACCCCCTGTATTTCCTGATGAAAGACGCATCAGAGCGTCTAATTCTCAGACGCGTCAGAAGCCGATGGGCGTTCATTGCTCCGCGCGAGCGGTGATGAAGATACGCCTCTTTGTGAGCGATACGCGTCAGCAGATTGATTCCGTATCAGAATTAGGTCGTCGCCGTCACGTTCAATACAATCGTCCTGCATGAGTGTAATTTCAAGTTTCCGCATACTCGTCATAAAGTTGACAACGACGCGGGCGGATGCTCCCAATTGAATCCGCCAACCCGTCTCTGTTTTCGTCCGTGTGAACCGTTCGCTAATATCAATCGACTGCAGCTGCGAAGCGTTAATGATAACACCACTCGCTGCCTCAGTCTGACCTTGCGTTTCGGCTACATTTTCGTTGCCGTTTTGTTCCGCCATGCTTTACCCCACTTTTGTCGCAATTTATTTTAAACATATTTTAACACAGCAAATCGCGCATTGTCAAACTTATTTCGAGTCAGCCATCAGCCATTAGTCATCAGCAGTCAGTTTAGAAAGTGTGCTAAAGTTGTGAAGTTGATAACTTTACTCTCACTGTGAGGCAACTGACGACTGACGACTGATAACTAAATTCCGTTTGACATCAATCCGCTAAGTACACTATAATATGTTGTAGAAGGGATTAGAACATATATGCGATTCACCTATTTTTTGCCCGGGTGGGCAGTTGTACTCGGTATCGGTATTGTCATCGGTGTAACTGTATTTGTTTACCTACGGGTGACACAGCCTATGCATCCGAGGTATCGATTTTTACTCATCGCAATGCGCATCTGTGCAGCGTCGATCTTGCTCTGTTGTCTCTTAGCACCCGTCATCATTGAAAAGAAGGACATTACACCACCGACGCATCTTTCCATTTTAGTGGATACCTCGAAAAGCATGAACCTTGTTGATGCTTCTATGGGTGAAACATCTGTCTCTCGGCTGAGTCAGGTGAATCAATTGCTGTTCAATGGGGAAAAGCAATTCCTACAGGCTTTACGCGACCGGTTCGAGGTGCATCTTTATCCTTTCGATACGGGACTCCATCAAAGCACGGTGTTACCACAAGACCTTGATGCCGAAGCACTGCCACAGTTTGAACCGAACGGAACGCTCACTGATATTGGAACGGCTATACGGGAAGCGGCAGCAGCCTGGAAGGGGCAAAACACCGCAGGGATGCTGCTTGTTACAGATGGCGGACATAACTCTGGGCAATTCCCTTTAGAAGATATTACCGGGTTAGGGGTGCCTGTTTATGCAATAGGTGTCGGTTCTGCGGAACCACCCAAAGACGTTCAGATCCAACATATTGATTATCCACCGATTGCCTATACAAACCATGAGAGTATCATCCGTGTAACAGTTGCACAAGCCGGATATACTGGTAAAACGGCACAACTCTCTTTGCGGGAGATGACGCGTAAAACGCTTGTAGATAGTGCGACACTCATCTTTGACAAACCTCAGGACGCAACTTCCGCGAGTGCTACCACAAAACAGGTCGTTGAGCTGAAATTGACACCGCAAGTTGAAGGAAACTTTCAATATACCGTCGAGTTTCCAGTGCTTGATGGTGAATTGACAGCGGCGAACAATCAAAAAACATTTTCCGTGAAAGTTGTGAAAGCAAAGCTCAATGTTTTCTATCTCGAAGGTAGACCCAGATGGGAATACACATACCTGAAACGTGCCCTCCAACGAGACCCTGATATTGAGGCGACTTGTGCCATCTTGTTAAAGAACAGCGCGAAGCGGTTTCCACCAGCGGGTAGTCTGCTCAGTCGCTTAGATGGGTATTACCCACAAACGACGCCAGCATCGGAAACCGCGCGATTCCCTGAAACACGGCTGCAGCTTGCCAAATACGATGTATTGATTTTAGGCGACTTAGGGAGCGAACATCTGACCGCTGCACAGCAACGCGCAATTGTTGATTTCGTTGAGGTACAAGGAAAACCGATTATATTTCTCCCGTCTCGCAGGATGCTCGGGACCAATGGGCTACGAAATACGGAATTGGCGCAGCTGCTGCCGATTGAGATTCCACGAAACGGCTGTCGTAGACACGATACTGAATTCATTGTACAACCGACCGCATCCGGTATATTTCACCCGATGTTGCAGCTTATGGACACGCAATCAAATCAAGTTTCGTCCTTAGCCGATAATAACGTATCTACGTGGCGAAATATGCCAGCATTGTCTCGATCCTTTAGTGGGTTTCGTTTGAGAGGTGGTGCCACCGCTCTCATGGAAAGCGGAAAAGGGGTGCCTATCCTGATGCTGCAGCGAACGGGCTTGGGAAAAAGCCTATTGATCGCAGCAGAAGGACTCTGGAATTGGGATTTCGGGGTCAATACTTTTAAAGATACCCGTTATCAAGACATTTATTTACGCTTCTGGGCGCAGGTCCTGCGATGGATGGCAACAAATACCGATGACGATCAATTGCACCTTACCACGGATGCCAACAGTTATGCTATCGGCGACACAGCCACGGTTACGGCGTATCTATATTCTGAAGCCTACCGCGCAACACAGACAGATGCAACCGTTCAATTTGAAGTTGTTCCGCCTGAAGGCGCGCCCTTCCAACTCCAAATCCGCGGTATAACCGAGCGCGCAACCGAGACCGCTACTGAAACCGGTAATCTCTATAGCACCCAATTTTCGTTACTACAAAATGGCACTTACCGGATCCGGGCAACAGCGAGAACTACGCATCAGACGTTGGGCGAAGATCAAATTGATATCCACGTTCATCCACAACTCGCCGAATTAGAGGCACCGCAACTCAACGAAGCCCTTTTGAAGAAACTCGCATCGGAAACCGGTGGTGCCTATTTTGCAATGGCGGATGCAGAATCATTACCCGAAAATGTTGTCAAGGTCCAAAATCAGGTATTTGTTGATGCAGAACGGGAACTCTGGAGCCATCCGTTGATTCTCATTATGGTCGTCGGATTGTTAGGCACAGAATGGTTTTTACGGAAACGGATTGGGTTGACTTAGCGGAGCAGTATGCCATGATACGATTCATAAGATGGAATCCTTTTTTTATCGGCTGCCTCCTATTTTGCACAGCAGTGGGTCTGTTTATAGGACAAAGGCTGCTCGCCTCCGAGGTTCCAATGACCATCGCTCAGGTGCATTATAGCGGCGGTGGTGATTGGTACGGAGACGCAACTGTTATTAAAAATTGGCTCAGACTCCTCCGAACGCGGGCGGATATTGAGACCGCTGAGGCTCGTGTAATTCTGAAACTAACGGATCATACGCTTTACCAGTATCCGATGCTATACCTTGTAGGACACGGCAATATTCAACTGACCGAAGCGGAGGTTGAAGCATTACGAGACTACTTGATGAACGGTGGATTTCTCTTTGCCAACGATGATTACGGACTCGACGAGAGCTTTAGGCGTGAAATGCAAAGGGTGTTTCCCGAACAAGAATTGCAACCGATACCGAATACACATCTAATTTACCGGTGTTTCTACGAGTTGAAAGGGTTACCGAAAATTCATGAACACGATGGCGAGCCAGCACAAGGATTTGGACTCTTTCACGATGGACGAATGGTTGTCTACTACGTTTACAGTTCCGATATCGGTGATGGACTTGAAGATGCCGATGTACACCCAGAGGATACGCCACAGGTACGGGAGCTCGCTGCAAAGATGGCGGTTAATATTGCTGTGTACGCGCTAACACATTAAAAGAAGTAACCAACCCGGTAGGTGCGGTTTTGCGGTGTACACACCTCGGGGAATGCCCATAAGGCATTCATACCGTTGATTCATGCGATCTGCATTCCCAACCGCACCGGATTGGCAAAAAAGACATCAAATTCAAGGATTTCTTAAAACTAAATGCCTCTAACAAAAGGACAAATAGAATGGACAGACAAAATGTAAACAATGCCTACGAAAGCCTCATTGCTCAGTTGCAGACCACCCGGCGACAGTGGTGGTGGCTCACTTTCTCTGAAGGCGTGCTGAAGTGCGTCGGTATGCTAACACTTGTTATGGTCGGTGTGCTCGCCATTCTAAACGTCAGTTTCCAAATAGGGCAGGCTCCGTTCTTACGCTGGGTACGTATCGGGATCCTTTTATTGTCAATCGGGGTTGCTGTCTACATAGTGATCCGCTCGCTTATTATACCGCTCTGCAAAAGGTTCACAGACGCTGCGGTCGCATCGCGTCTCGAATCGACACAAGGCCAGAGCGAACTCGCGTCAGAGAACCGGATTCTCAGTGCCGTACAACTTTGGAAGAACTTGACAGATAATCGGCTCGGCTATGCCCCAGAATTTATTGAACATCTCATCATCCAGACCGATCAAGATATGGAACACATTCAGCGGAGAGAGGTGTTTCAATCCGAATTTCAAAAAATTAAACGGAACGCGGGTATCGCTGTCGCTGGCGTAGGACTTCTGCTTATTACCCATTTTCTTTTACCCAACGCATTCAACGGTTTTGCTGCGACCTTCCAGACTTTGCCACGGACACTACCAAACGCTCAAGAGAACCTGAAGAAAGCCATTCAGATTACAGAAATCCATCCCGGTAGCACGCAAGTCGAACGCGGCACCGATGTTAACGTCGCCGCAAAAGTGAGCGGACACCTCGGCGCGCCCGTTACACTTTACTACCGCATCGGTGACGGTAATGCGCAAACGGCAGCCGTAGAATGGCAATCGATGCCGATGCAACGCGCCAGTGATCAACAAGTTCCCGGCACTGCCTCTTCCTATCATCTGACGCTCGAAAATGTTACCCGTCCCCTACAATACTATATTTCTGCCGAAGCGGTAGCATCGTCACAGTATCAAGTGACGATCAGCGACGAACCGATTGTTACCCAATTCCAGTATCGGCTTAACTACCCCGCCTACACACAACTGCAATCGCAGACGTTTCCAGCAAACACCGGTGATATACAGGTGCTCTTCGGAACGGAGATCGTATTTACAGGTGAAAGTAACAAACCCCTTACGGCGGCATCCCTCGCATTTGAAGAATCCGATGATGTCGAATTAGAGATTACAGCGCGACACCTACCGGAAACGATTCCGCAGCCGGGTGCAGATGGGCAGCTGCCGGAAGCGAATCCTATCCCTCGGACAATGCGAGGCAGCTTCATTGCCCAGCAGAGCGGAAACTACCGTATCCAAATTACCGATATTGAGGGTTTTAAAAATCGTGACCCTATTAGTTATACGCTTACCGTTTTCAAAGATGCCGTACCTGATGTCAATATCGTTTCACCGGCGCGGGATACCGTTTTGGATAATGCCATGTTGGTGGACCTAAAGGCGGAGGCGACGGATGACTACGGTATACAAGCACTCCAATTGGTATATCGTGTTGAGGCAGAGGGTGCCGAAGAAGCGAACGTGCCTTTAAAGCGGTGGGGTGTGGAGAACGTGCCTATACGTAGATCCGTCTCTGTCGCATACAGGTGGGATGTAGATCGGATTGGCATTTTCCCGGGTGAAGTGCTTGCTTATTACGTCCAGGCTCTGGATAACGACAATGTTTCAGGTCCAAATATCGGCAAGTCGCCTACCTATACACTCCGCTTCCCATCGCTCTCCGAATTATACGATTCAGTTGCGGCTGAACAGGAAACAGAGCAGCAAGGTCTTGAGGAACTCGTCGATGAGCAAGCAGATGCAACAGGTTTAATTGATACGCTCCTCGGTAAAATTAGGAAAAGCCAAGAACTCACTTTCAACGATGAAAACTTGATGCAACAGGTGCTTGAAAACCAGAAACAGATTGAACAGGAGGCAAAGCGGTTAGTCGAAGATATGCAGCGGACAGCAGAGGATATGGAGCAGAAGCAACTCTTTGACACTGAGACGATACAGAAGTATCAGGAACTGCAGGAACTGATGGAGCAGGCACTCTCCGAGGAACATAAAGAGATCCTGCGGAAGTTATCTGAGGCATTGGCGAAGCAGCAGGTGAGTGAACAGGAGAGATCAATGATGGAGGCGAACCTCAGCCAAGAACGGTTCTTACAGCAGTTGGAACGCGCCAAATCGCTCTATGAACAGATTCTTCTCCAACAGGAACTCGAAGCCGCCGCGAAACAGGCGAAGGCACTCGCTGAACAGCAGAAGGAACTGATGGATACTTTGGAGACATCTCCCGACACCGCACCCGCAAATGAACTGGCACAAAAGGAGGATCGCGTCGGTGAAGAATTCGACAAGCTCAGCGGAGACTTAGACGAACTCGGTACCGAGATGAAAGCACTCGCCGAGAACAAGGAGAACGCGCCACCGCAGATAGAACGTCTCGCAGATGAAATCAAACGTCTCAACCAGTTTACCAAGGATCATAACCTATCGGAAACGCTTGAAACGACCAGTGAAAATCTCCGAAGCGGACAGAACAGAGAGGCTCTTGAATCTGGCAGAGAGGCGGAACAGACGCTGACAGAACTCGCACAAGGTTTGGATAACGCCTTGGAATTTATGGAAGGCGCGAACGCGAACGAAACCTTGACCGCGATGCGTGAAGCCGTTCAAAGCGGACTGCACCTCTCACATCTCCATGAGGAAGTGCTTTCTAAAACGAACGACCTCATCATTGCTGGACAGACAGAGGCTTATATGCCGAGTGAGATCTTACAATTGCAGAATCTGGCAGCGGATGAACTCAGTACCGCAGAAGGTATCGCGCAACTTGCCAACAAGCTTTGGGAACTCGGTAACCGACAAATGGAAGTCCCACCTGAGGTTGTGTGGCATCTGAATGCCTCAAATGACGCGCTTGCGCGTGCGGCGCGTGCCTTGGAGGACAGGCAACCCAGCCTCGCTACACCAATTCAGAGAACCGCACTTGCCGATCTGAATCAGGCGATCTTTGAACTCCTTGACGCAATGGCACAGATGAACCAACAGATGGGTGCCAGTGGGATGGAAAACCTGTTGGAGCAGCTCCAGCAGCTTGCCGAGAGTCAGGAACAGTTGAATCAAATGGCGCAAAATCTGAGTCAGCAGATGCGAGAACAGGGACAAACGCCGGGGTTTGAACAGATGATGCGTCAACTCGCCGCCCAACAGCAGCTCATCAGGGAAGCCACCGAACGCCTCGCTGAGCGCGCAGAACAGATGGCACAAATGTTGGGAAGTCTTGAAGACGTCGCTGAGGACATGACAGAAGTTGAACAAGCACTCCGGCAAGGTGAACTCGACGAGCAAGTGCTCAATAGGCAGGCGCAAATCCTGACACGGATGCTTGACAGCTTAAAATCGTTGCAAAAACGGGACGTCGGTAAACAGCGCAAAGCCGAGGTGGCGAAAAAGCCTGAAACGCCTGCACAGGAGGTACCACCTCTGCATCCCGAACTCCTCGAAATCGTTCAGAAGTTAGAAGTTACACCTGACGCAAAGGAACTTGAGGACATTCCGTTCCAGTATCGAGAACAATTGCGACGCTATTTTAAAGCACTTTCGCAGAAGACCCAGTAAGCGTGGTGGAAAAATTCATGAACCGTAGACATTTTTTGATTAACGGAAGCACCGCGTTGGCGGGAATGTTTCTCGTTAAGAATCCCAAGCAACTATACGCGGACAACCATGAAACTCATATTAATAAGCGTATGAACGAAAAGGAAGCAGAAATGAAGACTGCAGTTAGTATCGTTGACGATGCATTTTACATTAACGGCGAAATTACCTACCCAGGGCGTTTCTACCAAGATAACAAAATCGAAGGGTTGCTCATCAACACCCGCATGGTGCAGGGTATCTTTGATGACAGGAACCCAGAGACTATACATCTCTGGGAATACCCGGACACTGGAGAATGGGACCCCGAACGCAATACCCGCGAATTTTTAGCCGCGATGCCGACATGGCGCGCGCACGGCGTATTGGCGTTCACGATCAACCTCCAAGGCGGTAGTCCCGAAGGTTACTCCAAAGCACAGCCGTGGCACAACTCCGGTATTGAAGCCGATGGCAGCCTGAACCCTGATTATCTATCGCGACTTGAACGCATCATTGATTTTGCCGACACGCTCGGCATGGTTGTCATTCTCGGTTATTTCTATTTCGGGCAGGACCAACGGGTTGAAGACGAGAACGCCGTCAAACGTGCTGTGGACAATGCAACGGGCTGGCTCTTCGACAAGGGGTATACCAACGTTATCATTGAGGTGAACAACGAATGCAACGTCAGGGCATATACCCATGAAATTCTAATGCCACAACGGGTACACGAATTGATTGAACAGGTCAAAGCGACGACACATAACGGTAATAGATTCCTCGTTGGAACGAGTTACGGGGGTGGTAAGGTGCCACTGGAAAATGTTGTGCGTTCCTCAGATTTTCTGCTCGTGCATGGCAACGGTGTCAAGGACCCGAACCGCATTATTGAGATGGTCCAACAGACCCGCGAGGTACCGGGATACCGTCCGATGCCGATCCTTTTCAACGAAGACGATCATTTCGATTTCGATAAACCCTTGAACAACTTCGTCGCTGCTGTCAGCCAATACGCATCGTGGGGATACTTTGACCCGGGTGAAAACGATTATTACCACGGTTACCAATCCGTACCGGTGCAATGGCAGATCAACACATCGCGTAAACGTGATTTTTTCCAGAAGGCTCGCGACATTACTGGCTACTCCACTTGATAACATCAGAAACCAAGCCTGAAACGAAGTGGAAGGGTTTTTGCTTGGGTGTTTCTTCAATTCTACGTAGAGGATCGTCAATATTCAAATTCACCTCAACGAACCGCAAGGAAAATTAAAAATATGCTACCACAAATTGAGCCAATCTATTTTGCCATTACCGTATTTGTCGTTATTCTGTTGGCGACAAGCGTTAGGATCCTCAAAGAATACGAGCGCGCCGTTATTTTCCGTCTCGGACGATTGACAGGGACTCGCGGTCCCGGCCTCGTGTTTATGATTCCGTTCTGGATTGAGCGGATGCAGAAAATCAGCCTCCGTGTTATCGTCAACGATGTCACCCCACAAGATGTTATTACAAAAGATAACGTTTCCGTGAGTGTCAATGCCGTTCTTAGCTTCAGGGTAACTGAAGCGGATAGGGCAGTGATTGAAGTCGAGGACTTCGGTTTCGCGATTTCCCAAGTCGCACAGACGACACTCCGTAGCGTGCTCGGACGCGCCGAACTCGACGACCTACTCTCCGAACGCGAAAAGCTGAATCAGGATTTGGAAGATATTATCAAAAAGCATTGTGAACCGTGGGGTGTTGAAGTGCTGGCGATGGAGATTAAACACGTAGACCTCCCCGTCGAAATGCAACGCGCCATGGCGAAACAGGCGGAAGCGGAGCGTGAACGCCGCGCCAAAGTCACACACGCCGAAGGTGAATTTGAATCGGCACAAGTGTTAACCGATGCCGCTGAAATCCTCAGCAAAACGCCAACAGCGGTGCAGCTGCGGTTCCTACAGGCATTGGTGGAGGTCAGTGCAGAGAAAAACTCAACCGTCGTCTTCCCAATCCCGATTGATTTGCTGAGTCCGTTCCTCGAAAAACTGACAGATTAGGAGAGAATATGGACACGCATCAAGCAACGCGATGGACACAATTTATCACGCCACTCGGTGGGATTATTGCGCTTGCTTGTTTCTTCTTGCCGTGGGTGAAAATAAAAGTGGACAGTCGTCCGATGAGCGAAACTTTCTCAGGATTGATGGGCATCCATAACAACCCACTTATTGCAATCGCTTTCGTTGCGTGTCTACTAATTATCTGTTCAAGTCTCTATATGATAATCCGAGGAACGCCATGGAAATCCAGAGTGTTAATTCTCATTAATAGCATTATCGGATTTGGGGTGCTATGGTCGGAATACTCTGTTTATACAAGGTTGGTTGAAAGGTCGTATATAGCGGAGACTGAAAATCTTCAACTCATTCTCAGATTTGGTGTTTGGGGGACAGTTATTGGATTCGTCGTTGCCGGTGTTGGCGTATTCTTAACCAGATCAGAAAAGACAGAAGAGCAATCTGAAATGTTTGTGGATGAACGATACGCATGGTTTATCGCACATGCTGCAGCGATTGGTGCGCTTGCTTGCTTCTTCCTACCGTGGGAGGGAATAGGTGCTGGAAGTTCCTTTTCAGGTTTTGATCTTGCGAAATGGCATCTGCTTATTACAATTGCTTTGATTGCAACGATCACCATCGTTGGGATTAACTTCTACATGCTGTGGCGGCAAACTCTCTGGAAATCCAAGGTACCGATTTTCATTGGCAGTGGCATTGGATTGGGTGTTCTTTTGTCACACTATATCAATTATTTTTATACCTACCATATTGTAAACAAAACTGGCATACAAATAAGTGCGCATACACCTGAATTTGGCTTGTGGGGCACAGTTATTGGATTTGTCGTTGCTGTGGTTGGGATGTCCTTAATCAGCACGAAAAACAGAGAAAAACAGGTGGAAGTTCCTGCCGAGTCTGGGTGATAGGCGTGCTGCTGACTGCCCCTTAATCCGGTCTGGAGGTGTGGCACGCCAAATCGTTGTCTTGAACCCGCTGCTGTCGGTAAATTCCGGTTTGCAGATGCGGATTTAGTCTTTGTTAGCATGACGTATAGCCTGTCCGGCGACTATACAAAGCCCACCAATAACCACTACGAGTGTAAAAAAAGCGACCCATTCCATTACAAGTCCTCCAATTTATCGATTTTTTGATAAGCAACACTATTGATCCGAATAATTATAGTTATGATCAGAAGTACCGCTGCTGCGCCTCCTATGGTAAGAACACGATTAGCTTCACCATAATTTTGAATCACCCAAGCAGCGAGAGAAATAGCAGTCGCAATCAAAATAGCAAAGACTATCTTCAACCAACCGATCTCTTCCTTCAGTTTGTCAATGTGTGCCATAAAAAACAACCTCTGTTAAGAATAAGATTTTCTGATAGACCGGTGGCAGACCTGCGTTGTGAAACATCTGCGGAAAAATAAACAAAATTCGCTACCAATCCTCATCAAAGAACGGCGTGCTTGGATAACTATAGACGTTGCCTTCGTAGTTCCGAAGTTGGATTTCTTCGTCATCGAAAGCCACAATAGGATCAGGAATCAACGCAATTTTGCCACCACCACCGGGTGCATCGACAACATAATGCGGCACACCGAGTCCGGATATATGCCCACGCAATGCCGCAACAATATCTAAACCCGTCTTCACCGCCGTCCGGAAATGATCCGTCCCAACAATAAGATCGGCTTGATAGATATAGTACGGCTTGACCCGGATCCGCAGCAACCCTTTCATGAGTTCCACCATCACAGCCGGGTCGTCATTCACGCCTTTAAGAAGCACCGTCTGGTTACCCATAGGTATGCCAGCATCTGCCAGCATGCCGCACGCCTTCTCCGTCTCAGGTGTAATTTCGCGGGGGTGGTTGAAGTGCGTGTTAATATAAAATGGATGATACTGCTTCAGAATCGCACACAGCTCAGGTGTGATCCGTTGCGGGAGCGTCACGGGGACACGCGATCCGATCCGAATAATTTCCAAGTGTTCTATCGCGCGTAATCCACCGACAACCATATCAATTTTCTTATCCGTCAGCATAAGTGGGTCGCCACCGGAGATGATAACATCGCGAATTTCTGGGTGTTCCTGAATATAAGCGAGCCCCCTTTCGACGTTATTCTCAGAAATCGAGTGCGGGTCACCGACCTTCCGTTTGCGGGTACAGAAACGGCAATAGATAGGGCACATATAGTTAACATAGAAGAGTGCTCGGTCTGGATAGCGGTGTGTGACGTTCGGCACCTCGCTATCGTCTTCTTCGTGGAGCGGATCCTCTACGCCTGTGCTCATCAATTCCCTTGGATCAGGAACGACCTGTTTCCAAATCGGGTCACCCGGCTCTTCTATAAGACTGAGATAATACGGATTAATGCGGATCGGGAATTCTTTGTGAATCCGCCGCATCTCCTCTAAATCAACATCGAATGCGGCGGCAAGTTTTTCGGGTGTGTTGACAGTATCCCTAACGAGACGTTTCCATTCTTCCATATAGTGTGTCCTTCCTTTCCAAATTCCGTTGCTACGTCTGTCTCTTTGTAAGCGTAATGCAATAAGCGATACTTCGCGCTGCAGCTATAGGATGCGGAATTAGGGTGCGGGTGTATAATTTTCAATCGTCACTTTTTTCATGACATCACGTTCGCGAAGTGCTTCAACGACATCTATTCCTTCTATAACTTTCCCGAACGTGGTATAGTTCCCATCTAAATGTCCAACGCTTCTCTGATCAGATGTGAGGCAGATATAAAACTGACTTCCGGCTGAATCGGGGTTCTGTGTGCGCGCCATGGCTACGACCCCTTTATCGTGTGGCGGCATTTTGTCGCGAAGATCAGGGTCTTGAAATTCGCCTCGGATTGTCCATCCCGGTCCGCCGCTGCCGGTACCGTCGGGGTCACCCCCTTGAATGACAAAACCCGGTACATAGCGGTGGAAAGTCACGCCGTCGTAAAATCCGTTCTCAATTAGCTGCGCAAAATTCGCTACCGTGGTGGGGGCAGCTTCAGGGTAAAGTTCTATTATAATGTTGCCTTTTTCTGTTTCTATCGTTACATTAGGCAATTGTTCGTTGTCGCATGAAATAACTGTCGCCAAAAATGCACCTACTAAACTTAATCGCATGATTGCGTTGTGAAAACCGCGAATTTTCACGAATTCCTTTTCTGTTTTTTATCAAGACTTACGCAACATCGGTTCTGTTCAAGAGATTGGGGCGTAAATCTTATTTAATGAAATTGTATCGAAAATCTTCGGCGAGAGTCCTTATATGGATATAGTATTCTCGGCGAAATACAAGTTGATAGACATTATACACTGATTTGCACGTGAAGTCAAACAAAATTTGAAGACATTCTATAAACATACTCAAAAAACACCCAAGCAAATAAATCCTACAGAACTCAAACTGACAACTGATAATTGATAACTAAATTCAACCTTGACACCGCAGTTTAGACATGGTATCCTAATAATTGGAGGTGGTTGCAGTGCGGAGCATCTCTACAGAAAATCATAAGACACGTGAACTTTTGGCAACCTTGAAGTTGCTGTCACCAGGGACCCATCTGAGAGAGGGTATTGATTATATCATCCAGGGTAAGACGGGTGGACTTATTGTCATTGGTGATACACCGGAAATCTTAGATTTGACAGAAGGCGGCTTTCGGATCAATTGCCAATATACATCGGCGCGTCTGTATCAATTATCAAAAATGGATGGGGCGATTATCCTTTCCGAGGATATGAAACGGATCGTTCGCGCCAATGTGACGTTAAGGGTAGACCCATCTATCCCGTCCAGTGAAACCGGGCTCCGCCACCGATCGGCAGATAAATTTGCTAAACAGACAGAACACATCGTTCTTGCTGTATCACAGAGTCGGAATACGCTCACCTTATTTCTCAAGGACCAACATTATATCTTCCGGGAACGTCCGGTTCTACTCTCAGGCGCGAATCAGACCATGCTCGCACTGACCCAGTACGTCAAAGCCATGCAAGATGCCGTCGCTATGCTGAATTGGGCAGAGTTAAGTGGGAACGTCACGTTAGCGAATGTTGTCACGGCGATCCAACTCTGTGAAAGGGTTCGCCGTGCTGAACAGGAATTGAACCTATACAGAATAGAGTTAGGCACACAAGCAGAATCTATTCAGCACATCCCAGAGCTCACAACTGAAATTGACAGCGGGCTTCTGATTACTAAAGATTATTATCATGAAAGTCTGCGCGATGAATCCGAAGCCGTCGAGAAAATTATAGGGCTTGATGCCAACAGTCTTGCACATCAGAGTAATATTAGTGAGGCTTTAGGGTATCCCCGAGATATTCGGAATACCTTTGAAGTCCTTGAGCCGCGCGGATATCGAATGCTGAGACAGGTGCCGCGTATCCCTTTCAATATTGTTGAGAACATTGTTCACGAATTCAAAACGTTGGATAGAATTTACACCGCCGCTATTGGTGAACTCCAAGCAATTGATGGGGTCGGAAAAGCAAGGGCATCTACAATCAAGGATACACTCTTGCAGATGAAGACGACTACGACCCAACCCCATGTGCTTGCTTTGTCCATGTGTCAATAACCCGCGATTAAATCGGGGCTTGTGACGTACGGTAGCCAAACCTATAGGTTTCACGAGGGCAACTTATTGACTGAGGTGCTGGATATTGTCGTAAAAAAACTGGAAATTAAACCGAACAGAATAATAAAACAGAATTAGAAGGAGTTAAAAAATGAAACAGTTCATTGCTTTACCGCGGAAGTATAACTTCGCATTGCTTAGGATTTTGATTGTCGCGATGCTTCTCGTCTCTTTGGCTTTAGCAGGTTGTGGTGGAAAACTCGGAAAAATTGAGTCATCTGTAGTTGACACGGCGATCGCGGATGCAGAAGCAGCTATCACAGCCGCACGGGACGTTGATGCGGCATCACTTGCCCCCGATGCCTTTCGAGCCGCTACATCCAACCTTGAAGCTGCAAAAACAGCACTCACGGAAAAGAAAGGCAACGACGCACTCCGACTCGCATACCAAGCCACCGCTGATGCCAGACTTGCACACAGGCATGCCATTAACGTTAACAAAAACTCCAAATTGAATGCCACGATCCTTGAAAAAGAGGCAGGGACGGTGGAACTCCGTCAGAGACTCGGCAAGAAGGAAACAGAACTCGCACGCGTCGAGTCCGAAATGCAGGCGGCTCGCGATGAGGAAGAGCAGTTGAGCCGAAGGGTTCGCGACCTTCAGCAAAAGAACCGTGAACTGAGCGTTACACGGGAAAACTATGGAAAACAGGTTGCTGAACTCATCAAAACTTTGGAGGAAATGCAGACGAGCGGCAAGCGGGCAGAGACTGAAATCCGCAACTATGGCAAGGAAATTTCGGCACTCCGCCGTAGACTCGATATTGCCGACAAGGTAGTTAAAGAAGAGGGTTATCAAAAGCGCGCCGCTATCGCTGAGGCAGAATCCCTCAGAAAGCAGATACGCGAACAGGCTGAAATCTATACCAAAAAACTTGCAGAGGCGGGTCAGCAGGGTATCGCCGCAAAACATGCAGATTTTCTTGCACAACAGGCGCAAGCATCACGTGCTTATGAAGCCAGTAAACCGCCACTTTCTCCCGCGAAGACCGGGCGCACCTCGCTCTCTACAGAGCAGATAGCCGCAGGCAAAGCCGCACTTAGTAATTGGGAAGCGGCATGGCAGCGCCAAAACCTCAATGTGCATCTCGCCTATTATGAACATAACATCGTCGTTGATAAAGTGGTGATTCACGAGAGTAAAGAAGATCGAAGTAAAATTGACAGACAGCAGCTGGAATCGAATCTTCGTCAGATGAACGAACACACTTGGCGGAACGTCAAAACCGACACCGAAGTCGAAAGTGAAAGCATTATCAGTGTCCAACAAATGAGTCGGTTAGTTACCCCTGCAGCTGACGAGAATGCTACTGCACTCTATAATATTTGGATTCGCGAAGTTTGGATGCATCAGGTCGGGAACGGTTGGAAAATCCACCATGAAATCTGGAAGATTTTTGAGAATGTGCCAGACTTTTAAACTACGAGGGAGGTTAGATTGTGAACGACGTACAGAACAGACAAGACAGTCCTAAGAAAACCACTATATCCCGGAACCTTATATGGGGAGGGGCTATTGCGGCAATCGTTATCGCTTTTGTCCTATTCCTCGTGATATTCATGAGTTCGAGTGAAACGCCTACCGCCTTTCTGGCGAAATGGAAAAGTGCGCTCGAATCCAGCGATGCCAAAAAGTATGAATCCCTCTGGGTAAAAAGTGAACGCCAGCGCCCTGATAGAGGCTATCAAAATACAGCAAGACTACTAAGAGATAACATCAACTTTGAAGTTAATCTTGAAGGGAGCGGGCAACCCTACCGAGTCCCGCGATTCCCGAATCGCTATCGCATTGAGGGGATCCCTGTGACGGTTCACCTTCCAAATGGTCCGACACAGCAGTTGCGAAATCTTGTTATTGAAAAGAAAGGGATTATCCAACAACGGTGGAAAATTATTCAAGATGAAGTCGCCGGTGAAGGAATTGTCGCGACGGTAGCACCGGAGTCCACACCACAACCAAATCTTATCAATAACTCCAATAGCCCGGTAGCCCCGACAGTTATCGCTTGGAAGAGCGCATTGGAAGCGCAGGATGTACAGAAGTACACCGATTTGTGGGATAAGTCCGCCCGAAAAAAACGGGCAGCAAGTTTCCGCCGCGCGACGGAGTTAATGTCGCAAACCCACATCGTTGAAATCCAATATGCTACCTACAGTGCTGTGCCAACCCAGAGAAATCGCTATGTTGTTGACGGCATTCGCGTAACTTTGCAAAATGGTGAGGAAATCATTGAAACTCACAATCGCACACTCACTATCGAGAAAAAGGGGTTCTTCAGACGACAATGGAAACTCATTAACGATCAGATCGGTGAGATATCCGGTGCCATCGCGCTCGCGCGGGCTGAACAAGTGGAAGTTAACACAGTTTCTGGCGAAGAGTCCGGTGGAACTTTCGATGGAAATGCACCGATTGATACGCATCTTAAAGTGAGGCAAATCCTTGGGAAATGGCAAGAGGCTTGGGAAGGGAAGGACTTGGAGACTTACATGTCTGTCTATTCAGACAGTGCCTTGATCACGCGTGTCACTATACGTGGCGGTGTAGAAACTGAGGTCTACCTTAAGAAAAATGAACTCCGTTCCAAGATGAGAAGACTGAATAATCTTTACGGGGACATCCAGGTTGGTATCTCTAATTTGCAAATTAACGGTGATCGGGCAGTAGCAGATGTAACGTTCTTGCAAAAATTTACAGGCACTCCCGCAAGTGGCACCCGTCCTGCTTACTCCGATATTGGCACGAAAAAACTGAATTTGATGGTAGATCCGACCGACGGGCACTGGCGAATTTATGCAGAGACATGGAAACGCTACGAAAATGTACCGGACTATCCAAAAATGTAGGGGAATGGTTGTCAGTTTTCAGAGGGAATAGTTATCAGCTTTCAGTTTTCAGTTAAGAGGGGTCTTGTAGCAGTTGAGATTACTGGTCAAGCAACAGCAATCTCTTTAACTATTCTCATTACGAAGTATGATAACTGTTCTCACTGCGAAGTATGATAGTTGATGACTATTAGGAAATATGCGCACTGCGTACCAAACCAAACGTAAAATTGAGTTCGCCGATACCGATATGGCGGGGATCGTCCATTTCACGCGATTTTTTGTCTTTATGGAATCCGCGGAACACGAATTTCTTCGGAGTTTAGGTACGAGTGTCGCAACCGAATGGGACGGAAATAAAATCGGATGGCCCCGACTCGCGGCTTCGTGTGAATATCTAAGTCCACTTCGGTTTGAAGATGAAGTGGATATCTGCCTCTGGGTCTCGAAAAAAGGAACAAAGTCGCTCACATATCAATTTCACTTTACGCATCAGGGAGAAGATGTCGCACGTGGGCAACTCACGACGGTCTGTTGCATAACGAACCCCGGTGAGAAACTGCGTGCTATTCCTATCCCTGATTTTATTGCAGACCAGATACATGCCTCGCCATAACACGCATCTTTCGCTGGAAAAAAGACGATTGTAGGGTGTTTTGCTTGGGCGTTTCCTTTAAGTCTTGTGCCTGCCCACACTACTGAGAAACCACAAAATCCATGGAACAATCTCGCGCTGCTACTGCCTCGATTAAAATAGCCAACGTATCTAAAGACTTCGGAACGGTCGGAGTCCTACGGAATATCTCATTTAATCTTACAGATGGAACGTCCGTCGCTATTACGGGTCCCTCTGGCTCAGGCAAAAGTACACTGCTACACATCATCGGCACCTTAGAAGAACCCTCGGCTGGACAGGTCAAAATTAACAACACAAACCCATTTACCCTCTCTGAACCTGAACTTGCACAGTATCGAAATAGGGTTATTGGATTTGTGTTTCAAGATCACCATCTGCTGCCACAATATTCCGTACTCGAAAATGTTCTGATCCCTTCACTCGCCTTTAAACAGGATCCCGGTGCAACGCAACGCGCACATCAATTGCTCAGACGGGTTGGGCTAACAGACCGGCAAACGCACCGACCGGGGCAACTGTCAGGCGGCGAACGCCAGCGCGTCGCTATCGCACGCGCACTCATCAACCAACCCGATATTCTCCTCTGTGATGAACCGACGGGCAACTTGGACACTGCTACTACCGATACTGTCGCCGATCTGCTTTTTGAGTTGCACAACGCTGAAAAAAATATTATGATAGTTGTCACACACAACCTCGCGCTGGCTTCACGTTTTGAGCAACACCTACAGCTCGTAGATGGCAGATGCACGCTCGAAAGAGACACCTAACACACCTAAAAACAGAATGCGCAAATTCTCTTGGAATTCCCTTAAACACTTTTGGCAGATACATCTTACCGTCGCACTTTGCACCGCTGTAGCGACGGGTGTACTCGCAGGTGCTTTAATCGTGGGTGATTCTGTGCGTGGCAGCCTACGAAGTCTCACAACAGAACGGCTCGGCACCATCCAACACGCCCTCCTCGCAGACCATTTTTTTCAACCCGATCTCTTGCAGCGGGAAAATAAAGTGCCAGCAATTCTGCTAAACGGCACAATCGTCGCACCACAGACACAGGCACGGGCATCAAAGGTTAACATCGCCGGGGTAACAGACGATTTCTTCACATTTTGGCAAGAGGATACCGCCCTGAATCTCAACAAAGCACCTGAGCAACCCTTCAACCCTATTGTCATTAATGAGGCACTTGGAAACGAACTGAATGTCCAAGTCGGTGATACGCTGCTGGTAAACATGTCTCAAGCCGCAGACATCCATCCAGAGTTTCTGCTCGGTGAGCGAGATGCAGCCAATGTTATCCAGAGCCTTCGTTTGGTCGTCAGCGATATAATTCCCACCAAGAACGCTGGACGGTTCAGTCTACAGGCACATCAAAGCCTCCCATTCAACGCTTTCATAGCACTCCCTGTTCTCCAAAAAGCACTCGGACAGGGGGGCAAAGTGAATGCCTTATTTACTGCGGATACGGATGCAATTTCGGCAGCGGATCTATCGTTAACCTTTGAAAGTCTCGGGTTACGTACTAAGATGCATGAGAACCACTTCGATCTCCAAAGTCAGCAGTATCTTCTCAAGCCAGTGCTGTCCGAAACCGCGCGAACGGTTGCCACTGAAAATCGTATCCCGACCTTACCTACACTCACCTACCTCGCAAATACAATAAGTGCTAACGATAAGGTTATCCCTTACTCTACAATCGTGGCACTCCCGACGGATGTGGGGGCTTTTTCGGAACTTCTTAACAGGTATACTACCGAGGCGGACCGCCTCGCGTACGAAGAAGCGGACAATCAAGGACGCAAACGGTTAGAATCAGAAAAACTTGAAAAGCGCAAAAAACTTGAGGCGGAAATTAGCAGCTTAGAAAAAGAAGTCAGTAATTTAAAAAACACGAAACAGAGACTCGGCAATACACCGGAATATAAGCAACGAGTGGCGGAAATTAAAGAGGCGTTAGCGGAAATTAAAAAGGCATTAAATGCAACGCCTGCTCGTGGCAAACCCGGCGAAATTACGCTCAATACATGGACAGCAGCGGACTTAGGGGTGAAAGTCGGCGATGAAATCAGCATCACCTTCTACACTGTTGGTGTTGAGGAAGAGTATATCACTGAAACGGCACTCTTTTTTTTAAAAACTATTATTCCAATTGAGGGTATTGCTGCTGATAGGAACATCATCCCTGAATTTCCGGGCATCCACGATACCGATGATATGTCCGAGTGGAAATCCCCTTTCCCAATTGATTACACCTTGGTGCGAGACAAGGATGAGACATATTGGGATGAATACGGCGCAACGCCAAAAGCATTTATCCCGTTGGAGATCGGCGAACGACTCTGGAAAAACCGATTCGGTGATCTTACCACTATTCGGATGGGCAACGCACCCGGCGCAGATATTCAGGCGACACGTACGCACTTTGAAACCGAATTCCTGAAAAAGATTCAACCCGAACAAGTTGGCTTTCAATTCTTATCGCTACAAGCAGACGGACTTCAAGCCGCTGCGGGTGCTACAGACTTTGGGATGCTGTTTGGCAGTCTAAGCGGTTTTATTATTATCGCTGTTGCTCTGTTGGTCGCGATGCTTTTCCGCGTCGGTGTCGAGCAGCGGTCGCGTGAGATTGGTATCCTACAGGCTGTCGGTTATCCACTCGCCAAAATTCGTCGCCGTTTCCTTTACGAGGGCGCGACCGTCGCGGGGATCGGGAGTCTGTTGGGATGCCTGCTCGCTGTGGGCTATGCCGAACTCATGATATTCGGACTACAGACGTGGTGGCTGCCTGCCATCGGCACGCCGTTTATGGAACTTCACGTCAAGCCGATAAGCCTGCTGAGTGGCGTACTCATCGCGCTGGCTGTTGTGATGATCTCTATCCGTATAACTGTTCAACAATTGGGTGAGACTTCTACAACAGCACTCCTCGCTGGTGAAACCGATTTTGCCGAAATAACGCTCACACAGCAAACCAAACAGACGGAATTCTCTAAAAGGATGTCAATCTTAAAGAAGATTGGAACTACGCTTGTAGCCGTTTTACTTGCCTTTTTCGTTATCTTTGATAAATGGTTTATTGATACCTTTGGCACTTGGATTACAGACCCCATCCTTGATTTTTTATTATTAACTTTGGCCATTATCGGTATGGGGTGGGATGCCTTCGGTCGGTGGCTAAAATCGCAGAGGGCCCCAAAGCGGTTTAACAGGTTGCGATTTGCTCTCAAAAACGCGGCACGCCAACCTGGGCGAAGCACCACCTGCATTAAAACAATAAGTTTAGCGTGTTGTATCGTTGTCGCAGTCGGTGCGAATCGGCACGATGCGCCACCGGAGACAGCATATGCTTTTGTCGCCGAGTCCGCGATCCCATTACACCACAGTCTCAATACACCCGATGGCAAATTTGAACTCGGTTTTTCTGAAAAAGCATCCGAGCTGCTCAGTGAATCCGAAATATTCCCGTTTCGCGCCCTTCCAGGTGAAGATGCCAGCTGCCTGAATCTCTACCAACCTCAGAAACCGCAAATTTTGGGGGCATCGAATACCATGCTTGACGAACTCCCTTGGAGCAACTTATGGGAAGGACAACCTGTAGATGGTAAAGCCATCGCTATCGGTGATGAAAACTCGCTCCGTTGGATTTTACACCATAACCCCAAGGACGATTTTCTGATTCAAGATGAATTCGGAAAACCACTCAGTCTTGAACTTGTGACACTTAAAAACAGCCTTTTTCAGAGCCAATTGATTATCTCTGCGTCTAACTTCACGAAATACTTCCCAAGCCAAAGTGGGTATCAGTTTTTCCTCATCAAAACACCGCAAGCACTGCGAGAAGAGACCGCACACGTCTTAGAGGAAACATTGGCCGATTATGGTTTTGACCTTACATCGGCATCCGCGCGATTAGAAAGTTATCGCGCTGTTGAAAACACCTATATCTCCACTTTCCAAAGCCTCGGCGGTTTAGGCGTGCTACTCGGCACTTTCGGGTTGGCACTGGTATTCTTTAGAAATATCATTGAGCGTCGTGGCGAATTGGCAACCTTACGCGCTTTCGGGTTCCGTCGGCAGCTGCTCTCGCGAATGCTGTTCCTTGAAAGCTGCTTCCTGCTCGCCGTCGGGATGCTGATCGGAATTGTCGCTGGACTCGTGGCGATTCTGGGTTCCCAAGGACATTTTCCTTCTTTTCCATGGGTATCCCTCACAATTACCTTGCTTTTCATCTTCGGTTTCGGTATAATTGCAAATGCAATTGCTGTTGCTGTTGCACTCCGAAGTCCACTTCTGAGCACACTCAAATCCGAATAATGCAGCGGCACACTTTCCAACTATACCGCCTTGAAACTTCTGTTTGCGGAGTGAGAAGTCTGCGCTGTCTGGGGAAACACGCTATGCATCCTGTTAGGTTCAAAACTACACCTTATATCGTCCGTGCAGTTATACTCACGCTCTGCTTCCTGATACTGAGCGGTTGTTCCAGTGATTCTGACCCAAATACACCAAGCGCGGTCAATTACACGGAACGGGGGTGGAGTCTCTACAAGTCGGGCAACTATGCACAGGCACTGCTCAGTTTTGAGCGCGCAGTCAATTTCGATGAAAATCTTGCCGATGCACATAACGGGATCGGGTGGAGCCATCTCAGCTTGTCGCTGAATCCACTTTTAGCACAGGAAGCATTCCAGAACGCTGTGCAACTCGATGCCGCAAATGCGGATGCGTGGGTTGGGCTGGCAAATCTTCTCTATTTACGGAACAAAGAGACGAACGATTTCAGGTCTGCTATCCGTGCGATTGATAACGCGCTCCAAGCAGATGCACAATACCTTTTTCGGCACGACTACGATTCCAAAGCCGACCTCTACGCCTTGAAAGCGTCATGTTACTTCTATCTCGGCGAACATCAATCCGCAGCGGTGGAGATTAATAAGGCACTTCAAATTGATACAACCCATAAAACTGCTGTTGTCTTACAAGACCTACTGGCGGAATAAAATTGACAGCCGACGGCTGATGGCTGACGGCTACTAAAGGAGAAAAATATGTCTCAAAACGTTATAACATCTACAAAATTAACCAATTTAACCCCTGCCCACAGCGGTAAGGTACGCGACCTTTATGACCTCGGCGATGAACTCTTGATCGTCTCCACCGATCGGATATCCGCCTTTGATGTCGTTTTGCCGAACGGTATCCCTGATAAAGGGAAGGTCCTAACCGGTCTGTCCACATTCTGGTTCAACTACACCGGCTCCGTCGCTGATAATCATCTGATTACGACAGAAGTTGAAGATTATCCCGATGCGTTGCAGCCTGATGCGGAGCTGCTAAAGGGACGCTCCATGCTTGTCCGAAAAGCCGATCGCGTTGATGTTGAATGCGTCGTCCGTGGGTATCTCGCCGGTTCCGGTTGGTCCTCGTATCAGAAAACAGGCGAAATCTGTGGTCAAAAACTGCCGGATGGACTGCGCGAATCCGATCGGCTCCCTGAACTCCTGTTCACACCGACAACCAAAGCGGAACAAGGCGAGCATGACGAACCGATCTCCATTGATGAGATGCGTAACGAAGTCGGCAGCGAACTAACGGATCAATTGATTCAGGCCAGTTTTGCACTCTTTGAAGCCGCGAGTCAACACGCCGAAAACGCCGGGATTATCCTCTGTGACACCAAATTTGAATTCGGGCAACACGATGGAAAACTGATTGTCATTGATGAAGTCTTCACGCCGGACTCCTCCCGTTTCTGGCCCGCGGATCTCTACGAACCCGGCAAGCCGCAGCAGAGTTTCGATAAGCAGTTCGTTAGGGACTACCTCTCCGAAATCGGTTGGAACAAGGAACCCCCCGCGCCTGAGCTACCGGAGGATGTTATCTCCAAGACAAGCGAGAAATATCGAGAGGCATACCGCCTCATCGTTGGCGAAGAATTATAGGTAGGAGCGAGCTGCGCTCGCGATCCTTTCAGCAAGTTATTCTGTCGGAGCGAGCTGCGCTCGCGACCTCTTACCTGAACGATTCTGTAGAAGCGAGCTGCGTTCACGACCCTTTATTCAAGCGTCATTTAATTGCACCTGCTGAACCATACAGGAGAAACGATAATGCCAGGTCCACTGGACGGCATAAAGGTCTTAGATTTGACACGCGTCCTCGCCGGTCCCTACGCAACAATGCTACTCGGCGACCTCGGCGCAGAGGTAATCAAGATTGAACAACCCAGCATAGGGGACGAATCTCGGAACTTCGGTCCCTTCAAAAACGGGTTCAGTCTCTATTTCATGAGCGTGAATCGCGGTAAACGGAGCATCACACTCAACCTTAAAACCGAACGTGGACAAGCCATATTCAAGCAGTTGTTAGCACACACCGATATTGTCGTGGAGAATTTCCGACCCGGAACGATGGAAAAATTGGGGTTGGATTACGACACGCTGAGAACTGAGCATCCTTCGCTCATCTACGCCGCGTGTTCAGGTTTCGGACAAACCGGCCCCTATGCACAACAGGGTGCTTACGACATGATCATTCAAGGCATGGGCGGCATCATCAGCATCACGGGTGAACCGGAAGGACCGCCGGTACGCGTCGGCACCTCTATCAGCGACATCACCGCAGCCCTCTTCACGACAATCGGTGTTCTCTCGGCACTACACCACCGCAACCAAACAGGAAGGGGACAGTTTGTAGATGTCGCGATGTTAGATAGCCTCGTCGCTGTCTTGGAAAACGCTGTTGTCCGCTATTTCGCCACAGGCGAGGCACCGAAACCACTCGGTGCGAGACACCCCGCCATTACACCGTTTGAGGCGTTCGCATCTGCGGATGGACACGTTATCATCGCACTCGGAAACGATACCCTCTGGGCAAAATTCTGTGAGCATGTCAATCGGCAGGATCTCATTTCGGATGAACGTTTCCAAACAAACGCTGATCGGACGGAAAATCATGCGGAATTGTTCCCGATACTTTCGGACATTATGTCCCAACGGGTAACCGACGACTGGATCGATGCCCTTGGACAAATTGGTGTGCCGTGCGGGCCTATCAATACAATGGACAAAGTGGTGAGCCATCCACAGGTACAAGCGAGAGAGATGATTGCCCGTGTCGCGCATCAGATTACCGGTAAAGTTGAAGTTCCGGGTGTGCCGATCAAGTTATCGGAAACCCCCGGACACGTGGAGGCACCTGCACCGAGTCTCGGCGAACACACAACCGAGATACTGACCGGCGTACTGAAAATGTCTCCAGACGAAGTGGCAAAGTTAAAACAAGACGGCGTTATTTGAAAATAATAACGGAATACTTATAACTGATTGCTGATAGCCAATGGCTGATGACTAACCCTCAAAGGAGTTCGCATGTCAAACAACACTGCACAGACATTACACGGAACGAACCCGTTAACAGCGGAAGGGGACCTCGCCGCACAGATGGTTGAGGTGCTTGACGGTTATGTTACTAACGCGGTAGCGAATTCCCTTGAAAAACGGGAGACGTTGTGGCATCGCGACTATAGTTCTCATGATGCTTACGCTGAATCTGTGGAACCGAATCGGGAACGGTTTAGAAAACAGATCGGGTGTCTTGATGAACGGCTGCCGATTGAGGCACTGAGTTACGTCGCCACGACAAAAGATGACACACAGATCACAGCAGATGAGAACTACACCGTATCCCGCGTCCGTTGGCGGGTGTTTGACGAGGTAGACGGTGAAGGGATGCTCTTGGAACCGAAGCACAATGTCCCGATGATCGCGCAGGTCGTCGCGCTCCCCGATGCCGACTGGACACCGGAGATGGTAGCCGGTGTAACAGACGAGTTACCTACAAATGCCCAGTTTGCGAGACGTTTGGCAAAGGCGGGGTGCCGTGTCGTTGTCCCGCTGCTTATCAACCGTGACGATACCTATTCCGTTAACCCAACCATTGATGCGAAAACGAATCAACCCCACCGCGAGTTCATCTATCGGATGGCGTATCAACTCGGAAGACATATCATCGGATATGAGGTGCAGAAGGTGCTATCGTTAGTTGACTGGATGTCCCTCTCCGACGTGCCGATTGGTGTTATCGGTTATGGTGAAGGCGGACTGATTGCCCTCTACAGTGCAGCGGTTGATACACGAATTCAGGCGACGACTGTCAGCGGATATTTCCAATCGCGACAAGACGTATGGAGAGAACCGATTTACCGGAATGTATGGGGGCTGCTACACGAATTTGGCGATGCCGAAATCGCAAGTCTCATCGCACCACGTCCACTGATGATTGAAGCGAGTCGTGGTCCTGAAGTCGCTGGACCGTCGCCACTTCGGGAGGGTCGCGGCGGTGCTGCACCCGGACAACTCGTCTCGCCACCAGTAGACTCCGCCAAGGCAGAGTTTAGCCGCGCACGCGACTTTTATCAGCAACTCGGTAGTGAAGATGCCCTACACCTCGTTTCTATCGAGGATGGATTGCCGGGTTCTCAAGAAACGTTAACCGCGTTTCTCACCGGACTGGGTGTTGAAAATGGATATATTGACGGATACCACGCTACTGCTTCAAGAACAGTTGACGATTTTGACTATGAAGCACGGCAAAAGCGGCAGTTTATGCAACTCGTAAATCTGACACAACGCTTTTTGCGGGAAGCAGCGTCGCGGCGGCAACAGTTCTTCTGGGAGAAGACCGATACCGCTTCGATCGAACGGTGGGAGGAGACATGTAAGGATGCCAAAACCTATTTCTGGGACGATGTTATCGGTAGATGTCCCTCTCCTGATGTTCCTGCCAATCCAAGAACTCGGCTCATTTATGACGAACCCCGTTGGAAAGGCTATGAAGTCGTCCTTGATGTCTGGGAAGGCGTTTTCGCTTACGGCATCTTACTCCTGCCAAATGATCTGCAGCCCGGTGAACAACGTCCCGTTGTTGTCTGTCAACACGGTTTAGAAGGGAGACCACAGGATACCGCCGATCCGAAGATAGAATCTGTCTATCATTCCTACGCTGCACAGCTAGCAGATAGGGGATTTATTACCTACGCACCACAGAATCCTTACATCGGTCAAGATGCCTTCCGCGTCATTCAACGTAAGGCGAACCCGATAAAATGGTCGCTCTTTTCGTTGATTATCCGTCAACATGAACGGACGCTCGATTGGTTAGCGGGACTCCCCTTCGTTGATGCAGATAGACTCGGATTTTATGGGTTATCTTACGGTGGCAAGACAGCCATGCGTGTTCCCGCAGTGCTGGATCGGTACGCCTGCTCAATCTGTTCCGCTGATTTCAACGAGTGGATCGTCAAAAATGCGACCTATGATTCTCGGTATAGTTACATGTTCACGGGTGAATATGAGATGCCGGAGTTTGATTTAGGGAACACATTCAACTACGGCGAGATGGCGGGTCTCATCGCGCCGCGCCCGTTTATGGTGGAGCGCGGACACGACGACGGTGTTGCACCCGATGAGTGGGTCGCGCACGAGTTCGCAGTCGTCCGACGGCTTTACGTCCGATTGGGCATTGCCGATAGGACGGAGATAGAATTTTTTGATGGCGGACATCAGATTAATTCCGATGGCACCTTCAGTTTCCTACACCGCCACTTAAACTGGCCCGAATCACCTTCAAAGTAAGTCTCTAAACCTAACTATTAGGTTTCGTACAATCCTGACAACCGACATCTGAAAACTATTCTTCTGACCACTGAAAGAAAATCATGCTTTATTCCATTATCGTAAGCGCGGGGTTAGAAAACCTTGCACGTGAAGAATTATCTGAACGTTTTAGCGACACAGGACATCTGAAAATCTTGGAACGCAAACCGCAGCGGCTCCTCTTCCAATACACAGGGAATCCGCGGGAATTACTATCCCTGCGGACAGCCGAACATCTCTTTCTCATCTTGAAGCAGCTGCCGAAGATGACCCGTTCACGCAGCTCGTTAGCGGCACTCAGCGGTTCACTTGCACGCTTCAATTTCAAAGAGATGTTTGAATGCTGTCGGCAGGTAGGGATCCGCGTCCGAAAACGAACACCGTTTCGGGTAACAAGCCGACTCTCAGGAAAACGTAACTTCCGACGCGTTGACCTCCAGCGCGTCGTGGAACAAGCGTTATTGAAGCGCGGCTGGTATCTGAACTCGGCAAACTCAGCATTGGATGTCTGGGCAGAGGTACATGGCGACGACGGGTATATCAGCGTCAAACTCTCAGGAAACGATATGGCGCAACGTCCCTACAAACACGCACACATTCCTGCATCCCTCAAACCGACATTAGCATACAGTATGGCGCGCCTTTCGCGACCCCATCCAGAGGATGTCTTTTTGGATGCGATGTGTGGTGCCGGAACTATCCTTTTGGAACGGGCACTTATCAAGCGGTATCGATACTTAATTGGGGGCGATGTCTCTGCAGACGCTTTAGACGCTACCGTGGCGAATTTCGGACGGAAACATCAGCCGCGCCAATTCTTTCACTGGGATGCACGGAGTTTACCGTTAGGATCGAATACTGTTGATAAAATTGTTTGTAATCTCCCGTTCGGAGAGACAATCGGAAATGTCTCGCAACTTACGAATCTGTATCGCCAGTGTCTTAGAGAATATGAGCGTGTCCTGAAACCGAGAGGGAGGATGGTGCTACTCACTTCTCAAGACGCTCTGCTTGATGATGAACTAAAACAGCGACGTTCTCTCAGGGTTGCCCAGAAATTGACGGTAGATGTGCGGGGGATGCGGGCACGGATGTCTGTTATCTGTCCCAAAACACGGTAGAGGCGGTTTGAAAATAGCAGTCGGCAATCAGTAGTCAGTAGGTACGGTTTTATACAAAATAAAACCTGGTTAAAGGAACATTATCATGAAATTAACAATTGTTGGATGCGCTCTGTTTTTTTTCACGTTCTCTGTGTTGGCAGGAACGTTTATTGAAACCTTTGATGACGCAGATTTAGAAGAGTGGCAGGAACTGATCCGAAACGATGCTGCACCGGGCTCTTGGGAGGTAATTGATCGTGAACTTCACGCAATAAGTGTTGATGGATGGACACGTTTACTCACGATTGGAGACGAGACATGGCAAAATTATACCGTCGAAGCTAGGATCAAACCACTTCAAAAACATGGTCGCGGCAGTTTAGTGATTGCAGCGCGGATCAATGAAACTTGGCTAATGTTCTGCGAGATTGGTGACGATTTGTTCCCTGAATCAAACGCAAATTGTCGTGTCGGCGATTTCCACGACCTCGTCACAGTCATCCTCTACCTTGAAGCTCATCCACCTTTGAGACTAGACACTTGGTATACCCTGAAGTTAAGTGTTAAGGGAGGTGCCTTCATTTTTTGGGTAAATGACACAAAAGTCGTCGAGACTGGACAGGACTTCATTTTCTGGCGTGGTGGTCGAGAAGTCATTAATCAGAAAGCAGGTAATTTGGATCGCTTTCTTACAGGAGGTGTAGGCTTTGGCCTTACAAGTTATACGGCGAGATTTGATAATATTATCATCACTGGTAAAGGGATTCCAGACAAGGGAAGATTGTCAGTAATGCCTGGGACGAAGCTTTCCACAACATGGGGAGATCTGAAGGATTTTTAGAGAAGTATATTGAGGAACGCCTATTAGGAGCGACCTCCCGGTTGCGATTCCTAAGTTTGTCTGAGTCACGTATGAAAAAGGCGGGGTTGCAAACCCCGCCAGCAAAATATATTATCATTTGTGCGGGTTCCGAACCACACCGAAGAATACCTAAATCTTCGGCACCCTCACCGCAACCTCTTTCCCCGCTGCATGTGAACGGAAAATACCGTCCATAATCACATTCGTGAGCAGAACACCCTCTGGCGGTATCGGTGACGGCGCGTCCGCTTTGACAGCTTCACGGAACGCGATCATCTGTGCCGCCCAGTTATCGGACTGCGGGAACCCTGAGAACTGGATCGTCGTCATACCTTCTGGTGGGTTCGGTTCCGCTGTTAATCCCTCCGATTCGACAAACTTCTTGAGTTCACCGGCATACGCATCGGCATAAATAACCGGTCCACCCAACGAGAAACCCGCTTTCGTCCCAAGATGGAAGTTGCCGCCGAGTGAGTCCTGATGCACCGCCCAAGAGATTTTGAACACCATCACACCACCATTGTCAAACCGCACCCACGCTGCACCGAATTCTTCGACATCCATGATCCCTTTAAATCTCGGATCCTGCTGCGAGATATAATCCTCGGTAATCGCGGAGACACGCACCGGTTTCGGATACCCCATCGCATACAGCGAAGCGTGCATATTGTAGACACCGATATCCACGGTTGCCCCCGCCCCCGCTGTCTTTTTATAGATGAATGTATGTCCAGGATTCCCGCGTCGCCTGCAGCCTGCAGACTCAGAATAGTAGATATCGCCGAACAATCCCGCGTCGAACGCTTTTCTGATGAATTGGATCCTCGGATCAAACGTAGGATTGAGACCGATTTGTAAGATTTTGCCTGATGCCTTCGCTGCCCGCACCATCGCGGTCGCATCTGAGAGTGTCGCCGCCATCGGTTTTTCACAGAGAACATGTTTACCGGCGTTCAACGCTGCGACCGTTGGTCGCCGATGTCCCTGATTGTAAGTGCAGACACTCACCCCATCGAGTTCATCCATTTCAAGCATTTTGTTGTAACTTGAAAAAGCGTTCTTTCTCGGAACACCCCACTCATCAGCGGCTTGGTTCGCCTTGCTTTTAATGATGTCGCAGACCGCGATGATCTCGAAACCACCGACTTTCTCGTATGTGCTCCGGTGCGCACGTGAAATGCCACCTGTACCAATAATACCAACCTTGACAGTCATACCCTTATCTCCTCATAATGAATTTATGGTCAAAAATAAAATTATGTAGACACTAAAATATACCGTCTCCACTGACAACTAACTGCTGATGACTGACTGCTATACCTAAATCTCCGGCACTCTCACTGCAACCTCTTTTCCTGCTGCATGTGAACGGAAGATACCGTCCATAATCACGTTCGTCAGCAGAACGCCTTCTGGTGGTAGCAGCGACGGTTCATCCGCTTTGACGGCTTCACGGAACGCTGTCATCTGTGCTTCCCAGACATTGACCTCAGGAAACCCTGATAACCGGACCGTCGTCATACCCTCGGGTGGGTTCGCTTCTGCGGTGAGTCCTTCGGATTTGACGAGTTTCTTAAGTTCATCGGTATAGGCATCGGCATAGACAACCGGTCCATTCAGAGAGATACCCATTTCTTTACCGAGGCAGAAACTCGGACCGAGCGAATCTTGATGGATCGCCCAAGAGATTTTGAACACCATCACACCGCCATTGTCAAACCGGACCCATGCGACACCGAACTCTTCAACGTCCATGATACCCTTAAACCTTGGATCCTGCTGCGAGATGTAATCCTCTGTGATGGCAGAGACGCGTACCGGTTTCGGATACCCCATCGCATACAACGAGTTGTGCATATTATAGACACCGATGTCTACGATTGCACCCGCCCCCGCGGTCCTTTTGTAGATGAACGTTCGTCCAGGATTCCCGCGTCGCCTGCAGCCTGTAGATTCAGAATAATAGATGTCGCCGAGCAGTCCTTTGTCAATCACTTTTTTAGCGAATTGGAGTCTCGGATCAAAGGCACTTTTGAGACCGATCTGCAAGATTTTGCCCGACGCTTTCGCGGCGCGTACCATTGCGGTCGCATCAGGGAGCGTCGCTGCCATCGGTTTCTCACAAAAGACGTGTTTACCGGCGTTCAAGGCTGCCACTGTCGGACGGCGATGGCCTTGGTTGTAAGTGCAAACACTGACCGTATCAATTTCGTCCATCTCAAGCATCTTGTTGTAGCTGGTGAAGACGTGTTTCCTCGGGACACCCCACTTATCGGCAGCCTCGTTTGCCTTGCTTTTGATGATGTCGCAGACCGCAACGATCTCGAAACCGCCTACTGCCGTATAAGTCCTATGGTGTGCCCGTGAAATACCACCTGTACCCACAATACCGACTCGAATTGTCATACGCTTATCTCCTCATCAGAATTTACGTCCACTCTTTTGCTGACGAGGTTTCCAATCTCGTCTACTGACGGCTATTCAACCTCCGGCACTCTCACTGCAACCTCTTTCCCCGCTGCATGTGAACGGAAAATACCATCCATAATTACATTCGTGAGTAGGACACCCTCTGGGAGTATCGGCGATGGTGCGTCCACTTTGACGGCTTCACGGAACGCCGTTATCTGTGCTTGCCAGACATCGACCTCTGGGAATCCAGAGAACTGGATCGTCGTCATCCCTTCCGGTGGGTTCGCTTCTGCGGTGAGTCCTTCGGATTTGACAAGTTTCTTCAGGTCATTTGTATAAGCATCGGCATAGACAACGGGTTCGTTCAGAGAAATACCTGCTTCTTTACCGAGACAAAAACTCGGACCGAGCGAATCCTGATGCACTACCCAAGAGATTTTGAATACCATCACACCGCCATTGTCAAACCGGACCCATGCGACACCGAACTCTTCAACGTCCATGATACCCTTAAATTGCGGATCTTGCTGGGAGATGCAATCCTCGGTAATCGCGGAGACCCGCACTGGTTTTGGATACCCCATCGCATACAACGAATCGTGCATATTGTAGACACCGACATCTACGATTGCGCCGGCACCTGCGGTCTTTTTGTAGATGAATGTACGTCCCGGATTCCTGCGTCGACTACCTCCTGTAGATTCAGAATAATAGATGTCGCCGAGCAGTCCTGAATCGATCAACTTCTTAGCGAATTGGAGTCTCGGATTAAAGGTGCTGTGGATACCGATTTGCAAGATTTTGCCCGACGCTTTCGCGGCGCGCACCATTGCGGTCGCATCAGGGAGCGTCGCTGCCATCGGTTTCTCACAAAAGACATGCTTACCAGCATTCAACGCTGCGACCGTTGGACGGCGATGGCCTTGGTTGTAAGTGCAAACGCTGACCGTATCAATTTCGTCCATCTCAAGCATCTTGTTGTAGCTGGTGAAGACGTGTTTCCTTGGGACACCCCACTTATCGGCAGCTTCGTTTGCCTTACTCTTGATGATGTCGCAGACCGCAACAATCTCGAAACCGCCTACTGCCGTATAAGTCCGCTGGTGTGCACGTGAGATACCACCCGCACCCACAATACCGACTCGTATCGTCATACGCTTACCTCCTAATCTATAGATCCTTATTGGGTAGACGCGCTTTGTAATCGCGCCGCGTAACACCTGTGGGAGGGGTTTCTAACCCCGATTCTTTCTGATCTTTGCTGACTGCTGAAAACTGAATGCCTCTGTATGAGTTTAGACGAAACGAACTTGCAATGCAAGCGAAAAATCACGTCCATCGCACGCGCAACGGATTAGGTTATCGTCTGAAAATTTTCTCACGATGCCATGCCAAGGCATCTTGAGCAGGATGGTATTCTTCGTCTGCAGGCAACCATATAGACTTACCACGCAAGGTCGTTAGCAGCCACTCTGTTGGTCCACGTTCAATCATAAGTTCTGAGACAATCACTTCATAGTTCTTGTCGAAAGAAATCAAGCCATTGTCAAACGCCCAGTGATGCAGCCTGCAAAGAGAAATTCCATTCCGGACATCATTGTTTCCTGAAACCTTGAACGGGATGATGTGGGCAGCTTCAGTTACGCTCTCCCCATCCAGTGTTAGAACATACAATTGACAAACTGCACAAGTGTAATCGTAAATTCGCATGATCGCTTGACGGAAACCTGCGGTGCGAATCGGATTATCTGTTTCTGTTGGTGCCAACGGTTGTAAAGATGAAAATGTTTGTTTGACTTGCCGCAGTAGTGCCTGTCTGTACGCATCAATATGTTGTCCTTCAGTTATAAGACTTTCGATATCTGCCTTAAAATCTGTGAAATAGGTATCTATAAGGGTTTGACGGATTACTTCTCGGTCATGGGTATTCGTAAGTAAGAGGAAAAGCTCATCATCAAAACTTGCGGATGAAACAATCTCACGAAGGCGAGAGACCGTTTTAATTTGGGTGGCAACTTTTAATGCTGTTTCGTATCCAGCATTTGCTTGGAGGTGCCAGAACCCTTCACTTTTTAAATGAAAAAATGGTAGGGCGAGGTTGGGTTTTCGGTCAGTCACTATTGACCAATATTTCATGAAAATCTCAAACAAATCTGGAGATGGTGAGACTTTATTTTCACGAATCTGTCCTTGCTCAATCAGTTCAACGATGGCTAACAAGAGAATGGGCTTATTAGGTGCTGCTCCGTGTGCCCTATCTACTCGTAAGCGTTTCATCTTTTGGATATGTTTTTGTAGAATATTAGTAGACATTTTCTCGTGACACTCTTAAGTGAAGGTTGATATAGAGGTTAACTGTTCTCGAATAGAGCAATTTTATCATATCTCTGAGAAGAAAAGTTAATTTTTTGCAAGCACAATTTCCATTCAAAAAACACCTCCAATTCCTGAAAATCCTTCAATCCGATAAATCCCAGTTCAGACGAATCGGTTTCCGTCAGCGGTCAGCAGTCAATACGCAAAGATTTCCATTTTTCTTGACATTTCTGTTTAACCGTGTTATACTGAACTCGATGATAAGATTGGATAACGAATCAGCTTGAAACAGCAAATTAGGGGGACACGGAAATGAAAAGGGTATTTTGTTTCGCATCAGTTCTCGTGCTAATTTGCACGAGCTACACATTTGGACAGGATGTCGCTGTGTTTTATGACGCAGCTGTTGAAAACGGTGGCGGCTTAGCTGTCCCGAACCCGAGTCAGTTAGCAGAAATGATCGTAGAAGAACTTGAGGATAGAAAGTTAACTGCTGAAATAGTGGATAGCGACGAGTTAGCGGCATATATGGAGGCGAACCCACAGGGTATCTATATCATCACGCAAGGGAATACCCCAGGGACAATATTTAAGAAGGAAGGCAAGAAAGACTTAGTTTATACATGGTTAAGGGGAGGCGGCATCGGTGGATTCATCGGCGATTACGCCTTCTACTATTATTGGGATAAAGGGGCACGTGTTACGGCTGCCGGTGCCGGGCAGCAGAGTGTGTTTGGTGCTACAGTCACAAATGGCACGGTTTCGCAAGTCAGCCCGACGGATCTTGGGAAGGAGTACATACCTTCTCTCAAAAAGTGGAGTTCAAATCGTGCATCAGGTCTCGCTGTGTTGAAGGCGAACGATTTTAAGTATGAGAGTTATGCCGACGACGGCGTAAATGCAGATCCAATCGCTTACCAAACAAAAGACATGAAGGGGTGGTTTATCAACTTCCATACCTCGTGTTGTGGAACAGCCATACCACCAAATGATCAGATCGCTACGGAATACGCAGAACTCATTTCAAATCGTTTTGCGACCGCAAAAGCGGTGGATCCAACCGGTAAGGTGAGCGTTGTATGGGGTCGATTAAAATCACTTCAGTAGTCCTTCAACATTGGAACTTTCCGTTAATTTGTAGCCTCGATCTCCATATTGAGGCTACAGTCAATTTTGCTAAACACACTTGCTAATTGTTGACAACTGATAACTGAAATAGGACTTACGTATCAGGATGCTGTTCGGATGGATGAACTTCGGAAACCTTTGTGTCCGTCCGAACCTGAACGCACGCAGGGAACCCAGAGACCCTGTGGAACATAGTACGGATGAACGTCCATTGCGTAAATTCTGTAAAAGAAAACCGAAATTTTCTAAAAAAACAAATTATTTACTTGACAAATTTTTAAGAAAAAAGTATTATAAACAATAGTAATCGATGAAAACATGCAAAACGTATGAACTTTGCAACAAAAATGCGTTGACATCGTTTAGCATTATAGGTGTATCAAACTACAGGATATTCTATGCAATGTCCGTGTTTCACACGAAAAGATATAGGAGACTATTCTTATGAGACTATCTATGATTGTCACAGGCGTTTTATGCGCCGCAGTTCTCGTATTCTCGGTACCTACAGTCGATGCCGCGAATAAAGTAGATGTTTTCATCTACACAGACACAACGCAGTGGATTGACCAAGGGTCCGCAAAGAAAGAAGCCGAAATTCTCGCAGAAGAGATCAAAGGAAAGAACGGCATCGGTGAAGTCCTCCTTCACGGTCCCGCGAAAGAGGTCGAAGCCTGGACGAAAGATCACGCCGTTGATAACGGTCATCACATCATTGTGATGTTCGGTGATGTTCCCGTTGAAATTTATGATGTTGGTAAAGATAAGAAGAAAGAGACGCTTGCTGAGGAATTCCTTGATGCTGGCAATACCTTCTCAAACAGTGCCGACTATTTTTTCTGGGGCGTAGGAGGCAGGAATGAAGCCAATGGGCTCCAAAACATGATGGACATCCCAGACATCGTTCAATGGGATGACAATACCGCGATGAAAGTGACGGCGGAAGGGAAAGACCTCACGCCGACTTTGAAAGACTACGCTACTGATCGTCCTTTCCACCTTGACCAACTTGATGGCGATTGGGTCTTGGAAGTTGCATTCGCGACAGAAACCGGAAAAGGCAAAGGTGCGAACCGTTGCGATCCGTGTATCGTCCATAATACAAAGACGAATGGACGACTCATCCAAGTTTACCAAACTGCTGGTCAAGCAGACCCGAAAGGTTTAGTCATTTCCGAAATTATCCTCAATTACTATGTTGAAGCTGTGGGCGCACTTGACGTCGACCCGCAAGATAAACTCCCTACCGTATGGGGGGATATTAAAACCAGGAGGTAACGCTTAATGCGTACAATTTTTCTCTCACTAACGCTCATTGCGTTAATGGCACTCCCTTTAGCACCCGTCCTTGCCGCCGGTGAAGTCGCTATCTACACCGGAACCACACAATGGATCGACAAAGGGGCTGCCGATGAACAGGCACAGATCTGTGTCGATATGCTCAATGATGCCGGGATCTCTAACTTCTGGCTCGACAGTGATGGCGATATGGATGCCTTAGCCGATTGGATGAAAGATGTCACCGGCGACCAAGGCTTGGATGTCTGTGTCCTTTACGGTGATCTTCCACCAACCCTCTATCCGGATGGTAACGCGCAACCGGAAGGTTCTATTGGTGAGACTTTCATTGAAACCACCGATGGCGATGCATTTATTAACCACGCCGATTACATGTTCTGGGGCTTAGGCGGCAGAAACGAGGTCGGCGGTTTACAGAATATGATGGATATTGAGGGTATCACTATGTGGGACGATAATACCCCATGTAACGTTACCGATGAAGGTAAATCCATCTCACCGAGTTTGCCCGATATCCAGTCCGATCGTCCGTTCCACGTTGATGAACTCGATGGCGATTGGGAAGTCGAAGTCTCCCTCGCACAAAACGATTCCGGCACCCGTGCCGATCCGATTATCGTCCGCGATGGAAACCTCGGTAGACTCATTCCTGTGATACAGACCGCAGGTGGCACCGAGCCAAAGGGTGCTGTCGCTGCTGAAATTATCATCTGGCTCATGTCGACAACACCGGTTGAACCCGCTGGCAAGATCTCCACTACATGGGGTGCCTTGAAAGCTGACCGGTAGATCTAATCTATAGTCTCAACATTCCCTTTGTAGGTGTCCTTCAAAACACTTCTACAAAGGGAATGTTCAATTATACTTAAACCTCTCAGCTAAAAAATCAGAGATGAAATTTAGCAAACTCAGTTACCTGTTTACACTCTTCATCCTCGCTTTATTGGTACTTGCCTGCCACGACCCTATAGAGTCACCGCTTGTTGGTACCCTGCCCCTCAAAACGATCACAACCGCCAAAGATAACGCAGTCATGGTTTATGTGCCCGCGGGTGAATTCCTCATGGGAACCACTGATGAAGATATGGAAGATTTCAAAGAATTCTTTCCACTCCGCGATCCCGTCCGGTATGATAATGAGCGTCCGCAACGCACCGTCTATGTCGATGCCTTCTATATTGACAAATTTGAGGTGACAAATCAGCAGTATAAGCAATTCCTTGCTGAGACCGGTCATGAACCTAAGCACTATTTAGACTACGAACCGCATAATGCGCCGGATTTCCCTGCGGCTGTCTTAACTTGGGAAGATGCCGCCGCCTATGCGAACTGGGCAGGCAAAAGGTTACCCACCGAGGCGGAATGGGAAAAAGCCGCACGCGGCACAGATGGACGGCACTGGCCCTGGGGCAATGAATGGGACGACACAAAGCTCAGCGGAAACGACGGCACAGGGCTGAGGGATGGGTATAAAGAGACCGCACCGGTCGGACAGTTTCCACAAGGCGCGAGTCCTTACGGCGCACACGACATGGCAGGCAATCTCTGGGAATGGGTAGCAGATTGGTATGATCCGAATTACTACCGTAACGCACCGACCAATATCAATCCGACGGGACCCGAAACCGGTGATGGACATGTGCTAAGAGGCGGCGGTTGGGCTGAGAACCACGACTTCACGCGATGTGCAAGCCGTCTCGGTGGAAACCCCGGTTCACTCATCCGAGGTTTCCGATGCACAATGGACGCAAAGTAGTTGGCACGCCCCATGTGCCATAACCCTTTTCTAAACATTCCCTTTTTTCACTGATCGGGTTGTAACTCCCCAACCTAAAATGTCCAAGTAATTGAGGGTTTTCCATTACTCGCGGCGGAAACTTCGTACCGCAAACTGTTAGTTTTCAGGAAACCATTAGACGCAATAAGGTTTCCACCCATGTCCTGCAAAGACCACAATCTAACAGATCGTGGTACAAAATAAAACTGCCTTTACTGACCACTAATTATTAAGACTTACACATTTCCTCTTAAAGTTCCCTTGATAAGGGGATTTAGGGGGTTGAAAACGTCTCAATATCTACTTTTTACGCGCAAAATATCCCTTTTCTGCTAAATTTGCGTAAGTCATGGAAAAATAAGAAGTTGTAATCGTTAACGCGGTTGAAGACTGCGCTCAGGATTAGAGTAGTTACGGTTAGATGAAGTTTAAGTAAATATTTCGGTAATAAACGGGCAATGAATTGCCCTACTACAAACAGACAGGTTCGTAGTCGTGCGATTTATCGTACGTTCTGACATTACCGATTTAATAAATTAATCTTCATGAAACCGTAACTACCGTGTTTGGTGTTAAGGGCATTTCAGCATAGCCATCTGCCATAGGAGCGACTGATGCTCTGTCGGCAATCGAATAGATACTGCATTGCTAAAGCGACTTAATAAAAGCAATGACTGCCTGCTGATCCGTTTCAGACAGATTAAAGAACGCTTCCTTTGCGTTCTGCGCCTCACCGCCGTGTGCGCGGATGGCACCTTCAAGCGTCGTTGCGCGCCCGTCGTGGAGGAAAAAGGGTGTTCCGCCCAAGAACTCTGCGACCAATCGCGTTCCCCAGAGTGGTGGCGTTCGCCACTCTCTACCTGTGGCAGAACCATCCGGACGGTTATCGGCTAATTCCTCACCCATATCGTGCAAAAGCAGGTCAGAGTAGAGGTGGACCTCTACTTCGTTCAAAGCATCAATGGGAGACGGTCCCGTCTGCATCGTTGGAACATGACACGAAGCACATTCAATCTTGTTGAAAAGTGCCTCTCCGCTTTTGATCTTTGGTGTAATCTCGCCGCGTGGCGGTGGTGAAAGCAAGCGCAGGAAAACGATAGTTTCCATGACGGTTAATTTATCAATCTCTGGATCGGGAACGGTGTCTCCCTCATGAAAATGTTCCTCAGGGATAAAGCCGTTTGTGATACCAATATCTTGTTGGAACGCTTCTGCAACTTGCTGAACAAGTGACGAGACTTGTGCCTTACGACTGAACCTTCCAAATTGTTGACCAGGTCCACTTCCGATCTCGGTAGATGGGACGTAATCCGGCGGTGTTACCCAGTTAGGTCTACCGGAAATACCATCGCCATCGGCATCGGTCTCATCGGCGTATGACAAAATTGTTTCAACGGGAATATTTTCAATGAGTCCCAACCCAAAAATGGGCGGCGGGAGCCGTGTCGATTTATTGACATCCACAGGAAGTACTTCGTAAGGTGCCCCGGGAATAGCTTTGTTTTGAAACTGAGGTCCACCCAAATCAGGAATAAGGTCATGTCCTATACTAAATCGGGTAAGTGCTAAATCTGGCGTACCTCTACCATTTCCGGGGTGGCAACTTATACAACCAGTATTATTGAAAATTGGCCCCAATCCTTCCTCTACTGTGAAGACTGTTGTAAAGGCCTCTTCTCCCCGTGCAAAAGTTGCGTTCAAGTCGTGAGATAGCATATCGAAAGGTGTCTCGAAATCACCAAGTGGGGATTCAACAGTATCGTCTGGGGGTATTATTAGCTGCGGAAATTTAATCCTACCGTCACACCCATTTATGAATGCGAAAGCGATAAGAGCAACAAAAATTGAAAGCAAAGTTAGCTTTTTCAAGGGTTTCTCCTTCTTTTTCGTAGATTTTACAATTAACTGGACCTCGCTGCTCGGCGCGCCTACCAATGAATGTAGGAGGCGCAATGAACTACGCGACTATAACGGTTACCAGTCGTTTTGATGTATAATATTTATGGGTCTGTCCTATCCATAAACTGCACCAAAATAAACCAATGTTTGTGTAAACACATTGTGACAGTCTACAGGGAGGGTTGACAGGCATGTCAACGAAAAAGAAGAATATTTTAGGCAACTCACCCTATAGGGAGCTGGTTTCCATTTTAACCGCACAGAAAGCGAACTTTCTGGTATGATAGAAACCAGCGCTGTCATACTCTGATTATGGCAGTGCTAAGCGTTGCTGGTGTCGTCATCACCGGCGACGCACCTAAAAGATTAGGCAGCAGCCCGACGCAATCCACGCGCTCTCGTGAATTTTTAACGTCACATATATTGTAGCACTTATACAAAAAATGTGCAAAAAAAAAAATAAATAAGGTTCCAAATCAACATATTTAGAGTGTCTCAACGCTGTAATTGCGAAAATTAGCAATGAAATTCCGCCAAGAACGCTATAGCAATTTTCCATCCTTGAATCTTGCGATTGTACACGTTCAGCAAACATGTATTCATACATACATGCTTATTTGTATACGGGTATATACAAGGTAGCAGACACGCGCTACATAGGCATCAATTTAGTGTGTAAATTAGAGAATTTGTCCTATTTTAGAGTGGCACAAACTTTAAGCAACTTTCAGTTAGGGCTTACGCAATTTATCAAACACCTCTTGTAAGAGGGGAAACACCCCAGCAAAAACACTCCGATTCCCGACTTAGCTTATAAAAGCAGCAGAGGATCGAAAACGCAATGGATCCTTGGCAATAGAAATACATCCGAAACCAACGAGACCTACAAAGTAAATTCTCGGATCTGCGTAAGTCCTAATTATTTGACATTCACGACTATACTGTGCTATACTTCATTCGGAAATAATCGCTGTTCACGCATCCGTGAATCCTTGACAAGCATTCCATAAATTAGGTATAATAGATAGGTAGAAGCAGCACTTTGAAACAGATTGTTACGCACGCAAACCCAGACTTAGATGCTATTGTCAGCGCATGGCTCGCCCAAGACTTCCTCTTCCAAGAGCAGGAGTCCGAGGTTTTGTTTGTGAGTCGCAAAGTCCCCGAGAAATTGATGCTGCATGCCGACTGTCTCGTGGATGTCGGTAACACCTATTGCCCGGAAAATTACCGGTTTGATCACAAACCGCCTGCGTTTCAGGATAGGAACAGCACGTGCGCAACTCGGCTCATCTGGGAATATCTGTTAGACATCGGTGCTGCCGTTTCACATCTCGAACCGCTTGTGGAAATAACGTATCAAGGCGATACGCATCGCAATTCGGAAGCACTTAAACAGAGTCGAATCAACGGAGCGCATGCAGAATTAACGAAATTAAAAACTGAATACAGAAATACCACAGAGGTCTACCAACAGATGGTTCTCTGGCTGAGGAGTTATACAAAACAATCATGAAGCAACTTACATATCTACTTGTAGTACTCTTTATCATCGCGGGATTCGCGAGTGCAGATGAATGGTCTCAATGGCGCGGTGAAAATCGCGAAGGTGTTTGGAACGAAACCGGCATCATTGAAAAATTCGAGGGACCGGAAATTCCGATCCGCTGGCGTGTGCCTATCGGGAGCGGCTACAGTGGTCCCAGCGTTGCTGACGGACGCGTCTATATTACGGATCGTCTCGATAAACCGAAACAGGTCGAACGCGTTCACTGCTTCGATTGGGAAACCGGGGAGCAACTCTGGTCTTACACCTATGATGCCGTATACAAAATCGACTATACAGCAGGCCCCCGTGCGAATGTTACGATCCACGATGGACTCGCTTACGCCTTAGGCTCGATGGGACATCTTCACTGTTTCGACGCTGTTACGGGTGAGGTCGTATGGAAAAGAGATCTCAATGCCGAATATAATATTAATATGCCGATCTGGGGCATCGCGTGCGCACCGATTGTTGAGGCGGAAAACCTTATCGTTCAAATCGGCGGTAAGCCGGATGCCTGTATTGTCGCATTTGACAGGAAAACCGGTGAGGAAAAGTGGAAAGCATTGAACGATAACGCCTCTTATTCGGCACCTATTGTCATCACACAGGCAGGCAAACGCGTCTTAATCTGTTGGACAGGTGCTAACATCGCCGCCCTTAATCCAGAAACGGGAGCCGTACACTGGCTCTATCCGTTCCTACCGAAAAGTTTTGAGATTGCTATCGCTACCCCTATTTTCGATCAGAATGAATTGTTCGTTACTGAGTTCCAGCAAGGATCTCTTCTCCTGAAGCTGTCATCGGATGAATTGACAGCAGAACGCATTTGGCATCGCAAGGGAAAGAACGAACAGAACACCGATGCACTTCAGACGACAATGGCGACACCTGTCCGAATAGGTGATTACATCTACGGCGTGGATAGTTACGGTGAACTCCGTTGTCTCGATGCCCGAAACGGGGATCGGATTTGGGAGGACCTCTCTGCTGTGCGGAAGGCGCGTTGGAGTAACATCCATTTCGTCAGCCACCCGGTCTCAGGAGATAACAGGGTCTGGATGTTCAACGAACACGGCGAACTCCTCATCACGGAACTCTCTCCTGAAGGGCTTAATATTATCAGTCGTGCCAAATTAATCGAACCGACACGCGACCAATTGAACCGCAGAGGCGGTGTTACATGGTCACACCCAGCGTTTGCCTATAAACATGTCTTTGCCAGAAACGACAACGAACTTGTTTGTGCTAACTTAGCAAAGAACGAAAAATAAAAGGAATCCACGGAGGCTAAAATATTGGAAACGATCCGGATGCCGGAGGTAGACTTACGCCCCGGCGAACAACTCCACGGCTTTGAGGTAAAAGCCGTTACACCTATCGACGAATTACGTGCAGTGACGGTTGAATTGGCGCATCAACATAGCGGTGCTCGTTTACTGCATCTCTATACAGAAGATACCGAAAATCTTTTCTCCATTAATTTTCCGACCCCGCCATCGGATGATACCGGTGTCCCTCATATCCTTGAGCACGCAGTGTTAGCAGGTTCACACAAATTTCCGGTGAAAGAGCCGTTCTTTGAGATGATTAAAATGAGCATGGCGACGTTTATCAACGCCATGACAAGCTCCGATTTTACCTGCTACCCCGTCTCAAGCAACGTCAAAAAAGACCTCTTCAACTTAGCGGAAGTCTATTTTGACGCGGTCTTCCATCCGCTACTGACGGAAAACACCTTCAAACGCGAAGGACACCATCTCGCACCCGCTGACCCAGATAACCCGACTGGCGATTTAAAAATAACAGGCATCGTCTATAACGAGATGAAAGGCGCATTCTCAGACCCTGAGGCTCGGTTATACCGGTCCATGTCGAATAAACTTCTCCCTGATACGCTTTACGCCTGTGAATCCGGTGGTGACCCTGTTGCTATTCCCGACTTAACTTACGCCCAGCTCAAAGCGTTCCATGAAACCTATTATCATCCGAGCAACGGCTATTTCATTCTCTACGGCGATATTCCAACGAAAGATTACCTCGCCTTCCTCGCCGATAAGTTAGATAAGATCCCGAGGAACGCCGCAAGTACCGCATTGCGTCCATTGCGACCAGAGGTCACACACCAACCCAAATGGGATGCGCCTCGGACTGTAAAGGATACCTATCCGGTTGGGGCAGATGAACCGCTCACGGAAAAGACATATCTCATGCTCAGCTGGCTCATCGGGGATGCTACTAACGTCCAAGAGGTCGTCTTGGGGCAGATTTTGAGCCTCATTCTGATGGGTAATGAAGCCGCACCGCTCCGTAAGGCGATTATTGATTCCAAACTCGGTACCGACATTGCTTCCGCCAGTGCGAGTTCTATCGGTCCCGCAGCTATTTTTTATGTCGCCCTTAAAGGGAGTGAAGCCGATCGCATTGAAGCGTTCACCCAATTGGTCACCGATACCCTAATACAGATTGCGGATTCAGCGATTGATAACGAAAAGGTAGAAGCGGCATTTCAACAATTGACCTATCACTATCAAGAAGTTGCCTCAATGTTCCCGCTCCGTATGCTCTATCGCGTCATCAATGGCTGGATCTATGAAAAAGAGTCGGACACGTTCCTAAAGATCAGAGAGACGTTCGCTGATGTTCATCAACAGTGGCTGGAAAATCCATCAATTTTCAGCGACTTCATCCGCGAAAACTTCATCGAGAATCCACATCGCTTGACCAATATCCTATCTCCTGATCGGGATATGCAGACGAAAATGGATGCGGAACTCGTCGAGCGGATGAAGGAAACCCGAGCACAACTGACGGATGAAGAAGTGCAACGGATTGCCGCTGATGCCGCTGAACTTGAACGCCTTAATGGTGTGCCGAACCCACCAGAGGCACTCGCAAAGCTGCCGCAGCTCCAAGTTAGCGATCTCCCAGAAAAACCGAAACATATCCCCACAACGGTTGAAAATGTCGGTGGGCAGGATCTGCTTCACAACGATGTTTTTGCCAACGGTATTAACTATCTTGTGCTGAATTTCAATTTACAAGGGTTACCGCAGCACCTCTGGGCTTGCATACCCAGATACGCCGATGCAATCAGTAAACTCGGTGCTGCTGACATGAGCTATGAAGAGATGGCGCAACGGACATCAGCGGTTACCGGTGGGATTGGATGCTCACCGTGGTTTTCTACACACGCGCTTGATCCGAATCGCTCTATGCAGAGCATGTCGTTTAACCTTAAAGCACTTGATGGGAAAATGGATGCCGCACTGGATGTCCTCCACGATCTGATTTTCGCTGTGAACCCGCGCGATACTGAACGCCTCCAGGATGTGCTAACGCAAGCCGTCGCAGAATATCAGACAGAGATGATTCATGACGGTTCGAGTACGGCGATTCATCACGCTTCACGTGGACTCTCATCGAACGCGCATCTCGCTGAAATCATCTACGGTCTGCCACAGCTCCGCAGCAGCGAAAAACTTCTCAACGGTTTTGACGAACTTAATGCCGACCTTATGGGTCACATAGAAGGGATACGCGATTTCCTGTTGACACGTGGACGGGTGACCGCCAGTTTTACGGGTTCAGATACCGCTTTTGAAACGACGCGAACCAAACTCGGTGCGTGGCTCGGCGCGATGCGGGACGAGCCTGTTGCTTCTGAATTGATTGCGTTCCAGCAGTTTGAGACACCACCAAGAGAAGGATTGGCGGGTCCCATTCAGATTGCGCACTGCGCGCACGTGATGCCGGCACCGCACTATTCGCACCCGGATTCAACGCTGCTGACGATCGGGGCGCATCTCATTCGGCTCGATTACATACTGAGTGAAATCCGTTTTAAAGGCAATGCTTACGGGGCGAGGTTCTCCTATAGCCCTTCCGAAGCGGTCCTGTGTCAATCCTCATTCCGTGATCCGCACGTCGCTCGCACGATTAACGTCTTTGAGCAGACTGTTGATTACGTTAAACAGGTGGAATGGACGCAGGTAGATATAGACCGTGCGATTATCGCTACGGCGAAAGATGGTGAGAAACCGATCCGTCCGAGCCAAGCCGCAAGCGGTGCCCTCGGTCAACACCTCGTTGGGCAGACGCGCGAGATGCGGGAGGAACGCTACGCCCAACTCCGTCAAGCAACCCCGGCTGAGGTAAAACGGGCACTCCTTCAACTTTTGGAGGAAAACAGGGATAAAGCCGCTGTCTGTGCCGTTTCCAGCCGCGAAAAACTGGAAGCCGCAAACGCCGAATTAGCACAACCGTTGGTCATTGAGGACATTTTAAGTTAAACCTGTTTGGACACACTCTTCCGCGGTAGGGGGTTAAAATGCCCTACCCTCACACTAAAAATTGAAAGGAATTGAAAATGAGAAGCATCGCAATTTTGACAATCTGTATCTTTGCTTTAGCAGCCGTAGCCACAATTGCCTCGCAACCAGTGGATTTTGAGAAAAACTGGCATCACTGGCGCGGCCCACACGCAACGGGTGCTGCGATTGACGCGAATCCACCTACGACATGGAGCGAAGACGAGAACATCCGATGGAAAGTCGCTATCCCCGGTACAGGACACGCCGCGCCGATCGTCTGGGAAGATAAAATCTTCATCCAGACCGCAATCAAAAGCGAAGCACCCCCAGAAAAACCAGAACAGGAAGCAGATGATGGCAATCCTTTCAGCGGTTTCTTTCAAGAGAGACGCGGCGGTCGTGGTGTCGCGGATATATACAAATTTGACCTTATCGCACTTGACCGCAGCAACGGGGACATCCTCTGGCAGAAAACACTCCGTGAGATCAAACCGCACGAAGGCACTCACCAAGATGCCAGTTTCGCTTCTAATTCGCCTGTAACCGATGGTGAATTCGTCTACGCCTACTTCGGTTCGCGTGGACTCTATTGCGTTGATATGATGGGTAACGTAAAGTGGGAAAAAGACATCGGCACAATGTATAAGCGTAATACATTCGGTGAAGGCAGCTGCCCAGCACTCTATGAAAATACACTCGTTATTGTGCAGGACCACGAGGGTGATTCCTTCATCACCGCTATTGACAAACGAACAGGTGATACCCTCTGGAAAACTGACCGCGATGAAAGAACAACTTGGTTCTCGCCTATTATTGTTGAGCACAATGGAAAAGCACAGGTGGTTACGACAGGCACGAACCGTGTCCGCAGTTACGATTTGGCAACCGGCGAGCTTTTATGGGACGGCGACGGTTTGACCGCTAACAGCATCCCTTCACCCGTTGCTGCTGATGGGTACGTTTATCTTATGAGCGGTTTCCGAGGCAGCGACCTGCAGGCGGTTCACCTCGCAGAGGCAACGGGCGATATTACCGACTCTGAAGCGATTGTCTGGCGACATAATCGCAATACCCCTTATGTGCCATCACCGCTACTCTATAAGGATACGATCTATTTTTTGAAAAGTAACGACGGTATCCTCTCTGCCTTTAATATCACGGGCGTATCGCTCTACGGACCTGAACGGTTACAGGGTGTCTCTAATGTTTACGCCTCAATTGTCGGTGCGGCGGATCGGATTTATATCGCTGGGCGAAACGGCACAACGAATGTTATCCAATATGGATCCCAATTCAAGGTTTTAGCAGAAAATAAATTAGATGACAGTTTCAATGCATCGCCTGCGATTGTGGGTTCGGAGTTGTACCTCCGTGGCACGCATCATCTCTACTGCATCGCGGAATAATAGTTATTGGTTTTCAGTTATCGGTTGTCAGTCTGGGTTTGGATTCGCTAACGTCTTTTTGTTACGGTTGTTACCCAAATCAGTAACAACGGTTACAAAGAGGTGATGGACTATCAGAAACCTCTTAACTGACAACTGACGACTGACAACCGATGACTCCTTTAACTGACAACTCATTACTTAATATGTCGCTCTTCCGCCGCTGACATCATAGCATTGCCCCGTCACAAAACTCGCCTCGTCCGAAGCCAAGAAATTCACGACAGCCGCAACCTCTTCGGGTTTCCCTACGCGCCCCAACGGAATCTTGCCGACCATATAGTCAATCGTCGATTGTGCCATACCTTCCAGAATAGGTGTTTGAATCACAGCAGGCGATACCGCGTTCACACGAATGTTATAGTCCGTTACCTCTTTAGCAAGTGCCTTCGTCAGACAGATGACCCCTGCCTTAGATACCGAATACGGGATAAGCGTCGGATTTCCCTCTTTGCCAGCAATTGAGGCAATATTCACAATCCTGCCATAATCCTGCGCGATCATCGGTGCAATCACTGCTTTACAACAGAGAAACACCCCTGTGAGATTCACACCGATCACGGCATCCCAGTCCGCATCTTCCAAGTCCGTCAATGGCAGCGTACGTCCCGCAATCCCGGCGTTGTTGACGAGAATATCAACGCGACCGAAGGTTGAAATCACCTCTTCGACTGCAGCGTTGACATACGCGGACTGCGATACGTCTGCTTGAACGGGCAATGCTTTGCGTCCAATACCTTCGATTTCCTGCACCACCACTTCAGCCGCCGCCATGTTTAAATCCATGATAGCCACATTCGCGCCTGCCTGCGCGAGTCTCAGCGCAATTGCTTTACCGATACCTTGTCCCGCCCCTGTCACAATCGCAATTTTATCCGTTAGATTCATTAAAATTCCTCCTTTGTTGCAAAAAATCATCTAATTCAATTCCGAAAGCATCCGCGATCCGATTTACGTAGTTGAAAAAACCGACGATCTCCACAATAGCAAAGAGTGCCTCATCAGTGAGTCCATAACTGCGGAGATGGTCTAAGTCTGTCGGTGTGATAGTGGATGCTGCTTTTGTCACCTTAACGGCAAATTCCAAGATCGCTTTCGTGGTTTCGTCAATATCCGCTGTCTGGAAATCTGTGATTATCTGCCCAATTTGTGTGTCCGTGAATTGTGCCCGCAATTCATCTGCATGTGCAATAATTCAGTAGTCGCATTCATTCACTTTTGAGACAACAGTCGCAATCATTTCGCGCTGCATCTGACTCAGCGGGCAATCCTCATCGTGCATCACCACTTTATAGAGTTCAACGAAAGCACGCATGCTTTTCGGTCTCGCACTAAAGAGTTTGACGATATTGTAAAGTTCCCCAGCACGCGCGATCGCAGCATCGTATTCCGCTTTCACGATGCCGGTTGCATCGGCTTCATCTACAGTTTGGATCCATGCCATTTTTTATTCTCCGATCACGATGCCATATTCCCCAACAACAGCACCTTTATGTCCGCTCTGGTAGTGGAGATGTCGTTCCCCTACAATGGGTTGTGAACTTTGTGCTTCAACCGAACCGCGGATATTCCCCATCGCGCCTTCATCTACATCGGCACAACAGAAGGGTTTAATCCGCCGATGTATTTGCCTGCGGGTATCTCCTTTTTTGTTACGGACAATGATGTTTACGAGGGCATCACTCTCTCCGACGTTAAGGAAACGGAACCAATCTCTTGCACCACTCGCCACCTCTGGGAAAAACAGACGAATCCCGACGTGTCCGCCTTCCTCTGATGCGCCGGGTAGGTCAACGATCTCAGTGTCGGCGTGCATGTGCCGTTCCGCAACGATGGGTTGATCAGAGCGCACCAAAACGGAAGATTTGATTTTTATATCATCCATCTTCGGCATCCAACATTCAAAAGGATCTAATTCGCGCTGCATTGTATTTACAGGTTTGCCGGTTCCATCTTCATGTGCAATCAGTGTAACCTCACCTGTTTCTTTGCCGACATTGACGATGATTGCCCAGTCACGCCATGCCGGTCCCGTTTCTGGAAAATAGAGCGTACGGGGTGCATCCGTAATCACCTGCCCATATTGCCCGACACAAGTTTTGCCACTTTGATAATGGAGGTGCCGTTCACCGACAATCGGCTGTGTGCTTTGAACCTCAAGTGTGCCTCTGACGTTTCCCATTATACCTTCATTGATGTCCCAACAGCACTGCGGTCTGATTCTGTGATGGTGTTGCCTGATAATATGACCGCGTCTGTTCCGGACGATTATGTTGACCAACGCGTCCGCTTCGCCAACGTTGAGAAAACGAAACCAGTCATGTGCGCCAGGAACCAATTCTGGGAAAAATAGTCGGAGTCCGACGGTCTCATATTCCTCTGCGGCTCCAACGAAATCAAGGATGTTTGAATCCTTGTGCATGTGCCGTTCTGCGACAATCGGTTGATCTGCGGAAAACTGCATCGAAGAGTTCTGTTTAATCGCCTCAACGTTCGGGGTCCAGCATTCAAAGGGACTTATCTCTTTTTGATCTGACCATGTCGGCTGCCCGTTCTGTGCATGTCGGGCTATTATATTTACTTGGGTCTCTTCCGTGCCTACGTTAATAACTTGGACCCAGTCTTCCCATTGGGGACCTACTTCCGGAAAATAAAGCGTTCTTGCGTTTGGCATTAGTTCCTCCTATGATAGTCAACAAAAAATTTGTTCCTATTGAGATGAGTGTCATGAAAATTAAGTATATTGTGATGCGTGCCGTTGTTACTATTTTAACTTGCATTTATTTATATTTTCCACTACAATTTTGCGCAATTCCATTTAGGTATCCTGTAGCGTGAAAAATTGCTTCCGTTCAGCGATGGCTAAATGGTTTTGACAACTTCTATACACACCTTGAGGAGATAACCCAATGGCAGCGAAAAAACTCTCAGATGCTCAAATCCAAGCAAACCTTGAACAAGTTGACGGTTGGACGATCGAAGACGGTAAACTGCACAAGGAATTCCAGTTTGACACCTTCGTTACGGCGTTCGGGTTCATGGCACAACTCGCTTTAGTCGCTGAATCGATGAATCACCATCCCGAATGGTTCAACGTCTATAACCGCGTGACAATCGACCTAACGACCCATGATGCAGGCGGTATCAGCGAATTGGACTTTCAGTGGGCAAAGCAAGCAGATTCAATTGGTAGCTAAACAAATACCTGTCGTCAGAAATGGAGAGATGCATGGATACGCTGAAAACTCTAATCGGCAGCCGTCAAGCACCAGAAATTGAAGCAATGCTCTCAGATGTCCCTACCGGTGTTGAAGTGCGCTTTTTACCGCACGGCGAACCCTTGCGTGAACACATCGCTGATATTGAAATCTTGTTCGGACACATCGGCGAGGATACAATGCCAGAGGCGACCGCGTTACGCTGGGTACACCAACCCCATGCTGGTGTGGAAGGGTTTATGTATCCGGCATTCAAAGATAGTGATGTCATGCTTACCAATTGTCGAGGCTTGTACGGCACACAGATCGCAGAACACGCCTTCGCTTTACTTTTGTCTATTACCCGGCAAATCCCTACACAATTGGAGTTCATGAAAACAAAGCATTGGGAGCGTGTGCCGTGTATTGAACTCGCAGGGATGACGATGGGTATTCTTGGACTCGGTGGTATCGGAAAGGCAATTGCAGCACGCGCACAAGCATTTGAATTTAACGTCATCGCCGCTGATGCCGAACCGATTGATAAACCTGATACAATCTCAGAACTCTTCGGTTTAGATGGGTTGATGGCGTTTCTCGCGAAGTCACACATCCTTGTCGTGTGCTGCCCGAGCACCCCGGAAACGCATAAACTCCTGTCACATGCGCAGTTCAATCAGATGCCAGATGATAGTTACGTGGTGAATATTAGTCGAGGTAAGGTAATCGATGAAGCAGCATTAGTAGCAGCACTTCAGAGTGGAAAATTAGCGGGGGCGGGGTTAGATGTGACCTATACAGAACCGTGCCCGCCGGAGAACCCATTGTGGGAACAGCAAAACGTGATCCTAACTTCACACAGTGCGGGTGCCTCACAGCACATTCGGAGGCGCGCCATGCAACTCTTTATTGATAATCTACACCACTATGTGGCAGGTGAACCCTTAGTCAACGTTGTTGATAAGCAGAAGGGATACTAAACCACAACACAGAAATGGAGTAAAAATGAGCCAGAAAACATATCGCGCCGCTGCAATCGGACATACCGGTGCTGGCAATTTCGGACACGGACTTCATACCCCATACAAAGACATAGAGAATGTCGAATTTATCGCTGTCTCTGATCCGAACGAAGAAGGTAGAGAAAAAGCTGCCGCGGAAGCGGGGGCATTGCGCAGTTACGCCGATTATCGGGCGATGCTTGAAAAAGAGGATCTCAACCTCGTGAGCGTCTGTCCGCGCTGGACCTCAGAACACCTCGCTATGGTGACCGCTTGTCTTGAGGCAGGTTGCCACGTCTACTCCGAGAAACCGATGACGAGTACACTCGCTGACGGTGATGTAATCGTTGAGACAGCGAAAGCGAACGGGTTAAAGGTCGCTGTGGCGCATCAGGCGGTCTATCTTCCAGCGACACATGCGATTCGGGAGATGCTTAACGATGGGAAAATTGGGGCGATCCAAGCCATCTATGCCAGCGGAAAACAAGATAGACGCGGCGGCGGTGAGGATATGATTGTCCTCGGTACACACCTATTTAATATGATGCGTTTCTTCGTCGGCGATGTCGCATGGATGCAGTCGCATGTCACCACAGACGGCAAAGAGGTCGCTTATGGCGGTGACCACGAACCGACAGAGCCTGTCGGCCCCGTCGCGGGTGATTGCATCAATAGTTACTTCGCTTTCAAAAGCGGTGTCTCTGGCTTCTTTCAGTCCCGGAGAGATCAGGCTGGCTCCGGCAGATACGGCATGGAGATCGTTGGCAGCGAAGGCATATTCTCACTTCGCGGTGATGTCGCAAATCGACTCATGGTCTACCCCTATCCGGTACTCGTGCCTTCAAACCCAGACCAAGCGTGGGAAGCCATTGACTTAGACGATACGCCGTTCTCCAGTGGCAACGAACTCGCGATTCGCGATCTCATTGATGCTGCCGAAAACGATCGAAAACCCATTTCCGCAGCCGAAGACGCTGTCGCGGCATTGGAGATGATCCTCGGCGCGTACGAATCCCAGCTGACAGGAGAACGCGTTCCTTTCCCGATTGCGAACCGCGAACACCCTTTAAGCAGATAACCCTGCTCTTTTCGATGGCGGGGTTTTGCGGCGTACTCGCCCAAATGCGATCTGCATTCTAACTCCGCCATTTTGTTAATACCCTACACCGGCACCATCTTCCGCACACCATTTTCATAATGGACCTGATAATCATCTTCTGGCACGTCCATCGCACGAACAGCGAGCTCGCCAAATGTAATTAGCGGTTCAGAAAGCAGTAGCAGCTCATCAAGCGATTCGGTGGGCGTTTTGTCTGTTGTATCCAACACAATCTTACGCCCACTGTGCGAAAAGAGTGACCTATCAATCTCTTCCTGAAAAAGGCGTTTGAGTTCTGGGATGTCGGCTTTCTTGATGATCTGGTACTCGTGTGGGTCTGTCGCCATGCGTTCTTCAATCGCCGCATCGCTTGCCGTCACATGGATCATCACGACATCCGGCAACCGCGCTTCAATTACTTGTGTTTCATACCCACGCTGCGCATTGATGTGATACTTCGAGTAATATGGACTCTCAGGATCATCACCATAAAATGACGAATAGACCAGTTCCTCAATGTGCCACCCCGCGATCATCGTATTCGGATAATTTTTGATAACCTCAACGTGATACTGAAGCTGCATGCGCTGCATCCGCTCTTTCACATCGTCCGGGAAGTGGATATACGCCGCTCTCGATTCAGGACTCAGCGTCGAATCTGGGATCGTAAAATGATCGTCTACATGAACCCGTAATTTTCGGTGTTGATAATAGTTTGTCAATAGATTGACTAATGTCGATTTTCCCGCATACTCAATGCCGACAAAGATACATCTCATAGAAAAGACCTCGCTACTGAATTGGTGTGATGAATAGACAGTGTTCCACAGTTTATCTGTCTTTATATCTATCACGAAACAGGAAAAGTGTCAAGCGTCAAATCGCCTTGACATTCACACCACAAGTGGGTATAATAACTTTATCGTAAACAGGTTGAACATAAGGAGGTAGACATGGAAAAAATTCAAACCGTTGAAATCTACGATTCAGAATACGAGACAACCTATACTGCCCACATCCAAAAAAATGGCGACGGATGGATAGGTTGGATACAAGAGCACCCCAAAGTAAAATGCGAGGGCAGGACGCAAGAAGCGTTACTGGAAGTCCTCGAAAATACGCTGTATGAAACTTTAGAAGCTGACTGGGAAGCGTGGGATAAGCAGTTGGAAGAGGACGCTAAAACGGGTAAACTCGATAAACTGGATAAGAACGTCCTTGAGGATTTGCGGGCAGGTAGGTGCAAAGATCTATAAAACTAACCAAGCATTTTGGGCATGCTATCACAGCCTTCCGCGGGAGATTCAACGCCGCGCAGATAAGAATTTTGCTTTACTGAATCGAGATCCCGAACACCCATCTCTAAATTTTAAAAGGGTTGGGAAAACTCGGTGGTCTGTACGAATCAGTAGAAACTATCCTGCTTTAGCACGTGAAGAAGATGGCACCCTCGTCTGGTTTTGGATAGGAAAACACGACGAATATATGAGACAGATTCAATAACTATAAACTTCTGAAATATTATCTATAAATAACATATCATGTTAACAATTGGCAACCTCAACATTCCAAATTTCCCACTATTACTCGCACCGATGGAAGATGTCAGCGACCCACCGTTCCGCGTGGTCTGTAAGGAGAATGGCGCGGATATCATGTATACCGAATTCATCTCCTCCGAGGCACTGATTCGTGATGCTGCCCCCAGCGTCGCCAAGTTAGACATCTTTGAGGCAGAGAGACCTATCGGTATCCAAATCTTTGGGCACGATATTAATTCCATGCGCGCCGCTGTCGAAATTACTGAGAAGGTCAAACCCGACATCATCGACATTAACTACGGATGTCCGGTCAAGAAGGTCACCTGTAAAGGCGCAGGGGCGGGTATCTTGAAAGACATACCCAAAATGGTGAAGATGACTGATGAAATGGTGAAAACCACTGATCTACCTGTGACCGTCAAAACCCGGCTCGGTTGGGATGACAATACGAAATACATCGTTGAAGTCGCAGAACGCCTACAGGATATCGGTATCCAAGCCATTGCTATCCACGGTAGAACCCGACGACAGATGTATAAAGGCGAGGCAGACTGGACGCTCATCGGTAGGATTAAAGACAATCCTCGCATGACGATTCCTGTCTTCGGGAACGGAGACGTTGACAGTCCGCAAAAAGCAGCGCAGATGCGGAAACAATACGGCGTTGACGGTATTATGATCGGACGCGCCGCGATTGGCTATCCGTGGATTTTCAACGAAATAAAACACTATTTCGCGACCGGAGAATTGCTCCCATATCCTTCTATAGATGAGCGCATCGCTGTCTTTAGAAAGCATATCGATTTCTCCATCAAATGGAAAGGCTTAAGACGCGGGCTATTGGAGATGCGGCGGCACTATACCAACTATTTCAAAGGTATTCCACACGTCAAACCTTTTCGCTACCGCCTTGTTACATGCGATAGTTACGATGGTGTTTTAGGGATTGTAGATGAACTCCGTACCCATGCCCTGATGACAACCACATCATAACCCATCCGCTATAGCCTCAGAGCCTTTCGGTTTTCTGTCAACGACCACCCTTATTGTAGGAGCGATTTGTGCTCGCGACCTTATACTGACAACTAAAAACCACTTGACTTGAAAGCCAAATAATTCTATCATATTAAAAAAACTGTATCCCACAATAGAGGACTCGCAATGGACAAAATACCCTTCATGAAACTCAGTGGTGCCGGGAACGACTTCGTCATCATCAATAATTTGGCGGAGATCGTTGATAGCGCCGATACAGATTTTGTGCAAAAACTTTGCCAACGCCGGATGTCAGTTGGTGCCGATGGCGTGCTTCTCGTCGAAAAGGCAAACGATGTTGATTTTCGCATGCGTTATTTCAATGCCGATGGTGGTGAAGTGGAAACGTGTGGCAACGGCGCACGTTGTATCTCCAAATTCGCTTACCTGAACGGCATCGCGTCCGAACAGATGCGATTTCTGACAAACGCCGGAATCTATGAATCCGAAATAGTGGGTGAGAACGTTAAAGTGCGTATGAGCGATCCGACAGATATTCGGCTGAATGTTCCGCTCCAACTTGATGACGGGATGCACGCTGTCGGTTTTGCAAATTCCGGCGTACCGCATGTCGTTTTCTTTGTTGATGACTTGGAAGGCACAGATGTCTATGATCTCGGACAGCAGACACGCTATCACGACAACTTCAAGCCTGATGGTACGAACGCTAACTTCATCCGTATTGAGTCATCGGGGGTAATAGATATTCGGACCTACGAACGCGGCGTTGAAGATGAGACACTCGCTTGTGGAACAGGGTCAATCGCTTCCGCTATCATCGCTGCGACATTAGGCAAAGTCGAATCGCCCGTTTCTGTCAAGACCGCAAGTGGTGTCGTTTTGACGATCCATTTTGAAGTAGAAAACGGAGCCGTAAAAAACGTCTATCTTGAAGGCGATGCTCGTGTTATCTACGTCGGTGAACTCACAGCAGACGCATGGAACTATTAAAAGTAGCAGGAGAACCCACGCCGTTGGGTTTCCATAGCCAGCAAGGAGAGTTTACATCATGTTTCAAGGCTCTTATGTTGCACTTGTCACACCGTTTAAGGACGATGAATCGCTTGATGAAGCGAAACTCAAGGAACTGATACAATTTCAGCTTGACGGCGGCACACACGGCATCGTCCCGTGTGGCACAACAGGCGAATCCCCTTCGCTGTCTGAGGCTGAACATGACAGAGTCATAGAACTTACAGTCGAGACCGTGAATGGACAGGTCCCCGTTATCGCGGGTACTGGATCTAACTCGACGACCCGTACACTACGCGCGACAGCGCACGCCAAAGCCGCTGGTGCTGATGCCGCCCTAATTGTCACGCCCTACTATAATAAACCCACGCAGGACGGACTCTACGCCCACTACATGAAAATAGCAGACACGGTGGACATCCCGATTGTCGTTTACAACGTTCCCGGACGTTGTGGCACTGACATCCTTTCGCCGACCATCGCGCGCCTCGCAGAACACCCAAATATCGTCGCACTCAAGGAGGCGACGGGTGAACTCAAACGCGCCAGCGAAGTCGTCAACTTGTGTCCTGATGATTTTGTTGTCCTCTCCGGTGATGATGTTAACACGCTGCCGATCCTCGCTGTCGGAGGTAAAGGCGTTATCTCGGTCGTCGCGAATATCGCACCCGCAGATGTCGCGGAGATGTGTAACGCCTTCCATGCAGGCAATCTTGAACTCGCCCGTAAACTCCACTATAAAGCACTGCCATTGGCAGTTGACCTCTTTATTGAGACGAACCCGATTCCAGCAAAGACCGCACTCCAACTCATGGGCAAACTCAACGGGAAATTGCGGTTACCCCTTGCACCAATGGTCCCTGCGAATCTTGAAGCCTTGCGCTCGACACTCTCGGAAACCGGATTGATTTAATCTGAGTCAGATCCTAACAAACCGTTGGATGCTTAAATTTGTCTGGGGTTCTATGTCCCGAACAAAGTTTTGTTATCAATTACGAGGTATTTTGAACTGCGTAAATCTTAAAAACCATGGGGATTCCGCTATCCATCCGTTTATTTTTCAAAGGAAATTGTTGATGAAAATTAGCGTGAATATTCCAGATGCTGTGCTCCGTGGGGAGATTGAGAAAGTCCTCGGTAAGGCGCCCGGGGCACTGATCCCCCAGGCGGAGATGGCAACCTTGACAAAACTTGATACGCGGAGATACGAGATAAGTAACCTGACAGGACTTGAGTTTGCTACAAACTTAAAGACACTGTATCTTCGTAGCATAGATGTTTTGGATCTCACGCCTCTGAAAAACTTGATGAACTTGGAAACGCTGAATTTTCGTGGCGCGGATGTATTGGATATCACACCTCTGGCACATCTAACGAACTTGAAGCGGTTGTATCTTGAGTCCACGGATACATCGGAACTGAGTCCCTTGGCACATCTGGCAAACTTGGAGACGCTGAATCTTAGTGACACGTTTGTGTCGGATCTCAGTCCTCTGGCACATCTGGCAAACTTGAAGCGGTTGTATCTTCGTGGCACAGATATTTTGGATCTCACGCCCCTGGAAAACTTGACGAACTTGGAAACGCTGAATTTTCGTGGCGCGGATGTATTGGATATCACACCTCTGGCACATCTAACGAACTTGAAGCGGTTGTATCTTGAGTCCACGGATATATCGGAACTTAGTCCTCTGGCACATCTGACGAACTTGGAGACGCTAAGTCTTGGGTTCACGTCTGTGTCAGATCTCAGTCCTCTGGAAAATTTGACGAACTTGAAGACGTTGAATCTTCGTGGCACAGATATTTTGGATCTCACGCCCCTGGAAAATCTGACAGAATTGCGGTCTCTGTACCTTAGTTCGACAATATCTGAGATAAAAATTAAATCCTCCTCTGACATTACAATTGATCTTAGAGAAATAGCATCAGAAGCAAAAAAAAAGATCAAGCAAGCGATACTACGACTCGCCAAAGAATCTGGTCTATCAGATAAAGAATTGGAAGAAGCTGCTAAATCTATAAATGGGGTGAGCAATGCTGTTGAAACCGTAACTAAGCAAGAGAACGCAGCAAGTAATGAAAAACAAGAAACTGTAAAAACTTCTGAAGAGTATGCGTCGGATATCACACCTCTGTCAAATCTGGCGAACTTGGAGCGGCTGACTCTCAGTTCCACATCTGTATCGGATATCACGCCTCTGTCAAATCTGACAGAATTGCAGTCTCTGTATCTTCGTTTCGCGTCTGTATCGGATATCACACCTCTGTCAAATCTGACGAACTTGGAGTATCTGAATCTTAGTGACACAGATATATCGGATATCGGCCCTTTGGAAAATCTAACAAACTTGGAGCGACTGTATCTTTGTGACACGTCTGTGTCGGATATCACACCTCTGTCAAATCTGACGAACTTGGAGTATCTGAATCTTAGTGACACAGATATATCGGATATCACACCCCTGTCAAACCTGACAAAATTACAGATATACTGGGAGTGAAGATGTTACTGGACAAATAACATCTTGGCTCATGTAAAAAGTATGTGCTATTGCTTTAATGAAGGTAATAACCGTGCGGGTTAAATTTCCGTTAGCACTCATTCTTGACATGAGCCGATACTTAATCGCGATGGCGATACCAATCAGGCTATGAGTATTTTCCGTAGCGACGGATAGCCTATTTTTTTGACCTTTTATAGTAAAATTCGAAAATATGTTTACACTTGTAGCATAGGCTGTTAGCCTGTGCCTCCGTGAGACACACATTCACAAGTTCACATAATGAGGCAAGTGTATAAGTAATTACGGGATCTACTATAATTTGGAAATATGTCGGCAAGGTGAAGAAATGTCCTAACTCTGCGCGATTGTTTTTTGCAGTCGCGCAGAGCGGAGAAAGGAAAAACAATTTTATCATGAGAGTGTTTACAGGTCTATATTTGATTTTTCTTGCGTGTTCTGTGTTGTGTAACCTCCTATATCCAACTATATTGGATGCGCAAATGCCGGCTAAAGAGACTGAAAGGCTTATTCAGAAGTTTGAGCAGGTGGAATTAAATGATTTGCTTAAAGATGAATCGCTACAGGCAGAATGTCATCAGTTTCTTCACACGAAACTTAAAAACTTTGACTGGATACGCCCTATAATGGACTTTGATCGTGCTAATGATACTGATATGCACAGCAGGGCTATAACGTTGCAATTAAGAATGGAGAGGAAACTTGATAAAGTAGCGATAGTGAAAAAGGCGGAGCAAGGCAATATCGATGCACAGTTATATCTGGCGACAGAGAAAATCGCTAATATGTTAGTCCTTGCTGGCTTTAGGCAGACGTTTGATAAGTTTGAACAAATTGATTCGTGGAACGTGTCGGTATTCACAGAGTTTGTTGAATTTTATCTTAAGGTAAAACATAAGCGGGATTTCATTTTTTTGAGATTGATAGTTTATACAGGTTAGAACAGAAAGAACATGATGCTTACATAGATAGGATAAATAAGATAGCGCTAAGGGTAGTTGAATGGGTTGAAGGATTGGGGTTCGATGCGTTAGAATCGGGAGAAAGTAATGACTTTCTTGAAAAGTATAACGAATTTTCAAAGTCGTTGAAGATCTGAAATCCCACCCACTGTCCCTTTCAGCAAAAATAACTGGACAAACACTGTCTTTTTACGATAAATTAATAGTGGGAGTGCAACGGATGCCTTGCATGCCCACCATTTTTATTATTCAAAAGGAAATGATTAGTATGCACGATGAGGAATATTTTGAAAGTTTCGGTGGATCTCCAGAAGAGCAGGAAAATTATCATTTGCGAACACAAGTAGAGTCTCGACTTTTACCACGCTATATTGAAGAAATAAGAAAGATAGCGTCTGAAATAGTTGATGTACTGCCAGAGGTTATGGCGGCGACAGACTTCCGCTTGTGTGGTTTCACCACTGAGTGCTTCAAGCACAACTTTCACTTTAAACTCGGCGGTGAATCTTCTTCGTTTGGCCATCGGATACTCCCTTCAAATAGATTGTCATTATAGCACAATCTTGGTTTAGGGGTGGCCCCAATTACCGATGGCAGTACAGTTCAATATTGACAGTAGTTTTCATAAGAAATATAAAAGCGTGGAAAACTTTGAACAGAAAATCGGGTCTACTTTGCCCGAGGACATCGTGAACATTCTGTCACGCATGTAGAAAGGAGCTCAAATAAGGATATTCCGTCATGACACATGAACGAGCCTATGAAATTCTGGGATTAAATTCAAATGCCTCACACAATGATGCTCGAAAAGCGTATCGTGATCTCGCAAAAATTTATCATCCAGATAAAAACCTTGCTGCGAATGCCACGGTAATATTTCAGTTGATTCAAGATGCATGGAACTACATCCAAAACACACCAGAAAAAGAAAGTGAGCATCTCTCCGATGATGCTGATACTTATAACATCCAGGGCATGATGAAGTACGACTCAGGGGATTATGAATTTGCGATATCTGACTTTGATAAGGTACTTCTCCTTAATCCTGAAGATGCAAAAGCCTGCATAGCCTACAAATATCGAGGTAGAGCGAAGGCAGCTCTAAGGCAATATGGTACAGCTATCTCCGACTTTGACGCTGCAATTCGCCTTAACCCCAATGGTGCAGATACCTATATCTTTCGGGGAAATGCGAAGGGCAACCTTGGAGAAAACTTGGCTGCCATTGCTGATTATGACATAGCGATCCACCTTAACCCCAATGAAGCTGCAGCTTACTACTATCGGGGCGTTGCGAATTACATGTTAGAGCAATACGTTGCAGCCATCTCCGATTATGACATGGTGATCTACCTTGTCCCTGATGATGCAAAAACATATTACCATCGAGGACATATAAAGTTAGAAATAGGGCAATACGTTGCAGCTATCTCAGATTATGACATAGCGATCCGCCTTAAACCTGATAATGCAGAAGCATATTCATCGCGTGGACTTGCGAAGGCAGCTCTGAACTATCCCTTTGATGCTATCTCCGATTATAACATGGCGATCCGTCTTAACCCTAATGAGGCCAGAACCTACTATTATCGGGCAACTGAGAAGGGTATACTAGGTAGTGTTTCGAAAGAGAGGCAAGATTTACTAATGGCATTGAAACTGGCTGAACAGGCGGGCGATGTGGAATTTGTAGTTACCGTTGAGCAGGCGCTTAATGAAATCAACTAGCGAAGTAAGAAACGCTGCACTGAAAGGAATTTTACCAATCTTGCTACTATAAACAGTTCGCTCTTAAAACGCTAAAAGGTAGGTTCACTGTGCTGCCATAGACATTTTACTTTTATAGAACTACACCAGAAGGTTCAGTTTTCAATTACACTATAAGTGTCAATTTAGCGATTTTGACAACGTTTTGGTAGATATAGACATGCCGCCCTTACAGGGCTTGGATCCTTGCTCGAAAACGCTGCTATAAACATACCGTCCCTACGGGACTGAGGAGGATTTTGAAGCCTTCAAGGTTTCTGCGTAGTATCCGGTTCGGTTGGGAAACCGTACCTACCGGTCCAGGGACTGAGGCGGTTATTCTTCTAAAATTGACCCTTATGGTTCAGTCCTAAATTACATCTTAAGCTTAATTCGCGGAGATCGAAATGTTCGGTAATTCTACGAATCAAACTCAGAATCACATAAATTCTGACTTACAGCAGACCTTCAACGCTGCTGATAGCGTCGTAAAGGAACCGAAAAAACGGTGGAACCTGCCGACTTTAGAGCGCGCCTTGCTTACGATTATTGGGTTCTTCGCGTATTATCTGGCGTTTCGCTTTGGGAGAGCTTTGGTGGAGTGGCAATTCGGGTTGACGATAATCCTATCAGCGGTGCTGGGTATTACCATCCCCGCACTGTATGTGGAAAATAAACGTTTAACCAACCAACTCAGCGATGGACACTTCTGTATCTTCTGTTACATCGGAGGCATTGGGTTAGCTGGACTGGCTATGCTTCCCGTATTCTTCGCTTGGATCGGCGGAATAATAACATACAAACTGATAGCATCTTTAGTAGCATTCGTAATTCTTTTTCCCTCGATCCTATATCTGGAAAACGATCGTGTCAGCAGCCAACTCAGCGAAGAAGTTACTGAACCGCGTAACCTCATGCATGCCCTCATCTTTATTGTACTTGCTCTTATAGTAGGAAGCATGGGGTGGATTGTAGGAACGGGGACGCGCACGGTTATAGAGATAGCAGTGCCAAAATTGACACTGCTATAAAAAATATCTCTTACTGCGATTCTGATAGAAATTCGTCTGGCACCAATCGATGTACTGTATCAATCACCAGCTGCTCGACACCCGGCGCAAAAGGGGTCGGTGGCCCGAAATAGAGCATTGCGCCACCACCTTCATAGCCACCTTCCGCTAACACTCGTTCCGACGGAATATAACACGGAAACGCGTTCGCATACGCACCTACCCACAACCGTTCCACATCTAACTCGCTTTTCAGACGCAGCGAATAATCGACGACCACTTCACTCGCCAGGAAAACAACTGCTAATTCATCACCAAATGTCCACGCCTGTACGGGATAAGAGAGTTCAGTTTGTATCAACGCTCCCCGCTGCAGGCGTTCAAGATGTTTTTGGGCATGATAGGCTCTGGAACCACCTTCGGCAACGCGTGCCTCCCACTCCTCAAGTGTCGGTAGTGTATCAAACGGTAGGCTAACCCGTTCAAACGCACCCGTTGGGACACTCGGCAGCGGTTTCGTATCGTTTACCAACAGACGCTGTACCTCCTGCGATAGTGCTTCACCGTGTGCTTTCGCGTATGCGAGGCGGGTATTAAAAACCTCTTCTTGTCCGTCCGGCATTGGCATCATCCGGGATTCAGGATTCGCATCTGCGCCACATCCGATCATAATCAAAGCCGTTACACCGGGAAGCGTCTCTTGGATATTCTCTTGTGCAAACCCGGCCCAATCGCCACAGATATGGTTGTCTGTACCTGCCAACGTTGTGCAATGGCAGGCGTAACTTGCCCAGATAGCGCGCAAATGCCCATCTAAATCCCTAACTTGTAGGCACGGTAATGAATGATCTACGGGACCGCCTTCTGTCCTCCGATTCTTCGCGAAACCGAGTTCACCGATGCTCCACGTCAATTTTGCGGGTTCTCGATTTGCGAGTGCTTCCAGTGCAACGGCTTCCATCCAATCCTTAAATTGACGGGTGTATCGGTCTATCGTTTCCTGTTGGTCGGGTGGTATATCTGTGCTAAACAGGAACGGTGCAGCGTTTGTGAGACACGGCGCACTATGTGTATGCGTAAAACACGCCGCAAAATGTGCACGCGAAATGCCTGTCTTTTCTTTCACTCGACGCGATACTTCTTCTGTCAATTCGTCTGGTAAACCACAATTTTCAACTGTCACGAGGACAACAGGGTCATCCGAATCACTGCCAATCGCGAGTGCCTTTGCCCATATCCGTTGGATGATACCGTCGGATTCCGTGCGGCGGCTCCCGTAGCCACTGAGCCGTATCGGATAATCGGGTGTAATATCCACTTCTGCAACACCAACTTCTATAACACCATTGTTATCTGCCATGTGGGTTCCTCCTTGCGTTTAGAATCGTCCGTTAAATGTGAACAGATGTCTGTCGGAATTGTAAAGGTATCGGCATCTGACGTTATTGGGCATCCACACTCATTACCTCAGCGAAAACATCCTCCAACGAGTGACTCACTTCACGTAACTGCCGGAGCTGTACACCGGTATCGTAAGCGAGTTTGAAAAAGAATTTTGTGCCTGTCTCTGCCTGGCTTTCGGACGTAACCCGTAAGTGATTGCCAGGACGTACCTCAACCTGATAATTCTGACGTTCCAAAGCGGTGATATAAGTCTCGCTGTCACCTACAATTCGCAGATCAAAGGCTTGTCCCTTGTCTTTTTTCAGGGACTCTATCTGTCCTTGGATAACAACGCTCCCGTGCGAAAGTGCGATGATCTCATGGCACGCAAATTCTACATCGGGCAGCAGATGCGAAGATAAAATCACATTGATACCTTTATCAGATGAGATGTCCTTAACAAGTTCAAGCATCTCCTCCCTACCACTGGTATCCATTCCGTTGGTCGGTTCATCAAGGAGGAGCAACTTTGGATCGTGTATCAGTGCCTGTGCTAATTTCACCCGCTGTTTCATGCCCGCCGAGTAGCCATCTATGGTTCGGTAACGCTCTTCATCTAAACCGACGTAATAGAGCACCTCGTGTGCACGTTGCATCGCATCGCGCCTCGGCATCCCACACAACTCTCCCGCGTAAGCGACGAGTTGGACAGCGTTCATACCGAGTATCAAACACTCGTCTTCTGGCATGTACCCGACCTGTCTGCGGATGCCTAACGGATCTTTCTGCACGTCCAACCCAAACACGGCTGCTGTGCCTTGATTCGGTTGGACAAAGCCGAGCAGGGTCTTCAGTAAGGTGCTTTTCCCGGCACCGTTCGGTCCGAGCAGACCGACAGCACCGCCTTGCACCTCCAGCGAGAGGTTATCTAACGCAGCCGTCGTACCAAAAAAGAGCGAGACATTTTTAATTTCAATGAGCATTTTTGATTATGGACCTTGCTGTGGTCTTTCCGTTGTCAAGACCAGCGGATATTGATTAGGTTTGTTCGTCTTTAAGGTCGGGTTTATCCTCTTGTAGGAGCGAGTGTTTTTGCTTCGGTTTTTCCCCATGCTCGCGACTTTTATACCCTTCAACTTTGACGTGACAAAGCATTAGATATACTTTTTCGGTACACGTGCCCCAATCTGCGTCAGGATTTCATAAGAGATCGTTCCGGCGCGATGTGCAACTTCATCAACCGTAATTTCCGCGTTCCTTTGCTTGCCGATCAGCACAACCCCATCACCGACAGACACGTTATCTGTAGGTTCTAAACGCACCACGCTCACGTCCATGCAAACGCTTCCGATAATCGGGCGGCGCGCGCCACCTATTAACACCTCACCGACACCAGAAAGTGCACGCGGGTAACCGTCACCGTAACCTACTTGTACCATCGCCACACGGGTCTGACATGGTGCTTTATATGTTAACCCATAACTTACCCCTTCGCCTTCTGAGATGGAACCGATCCAGCCGATCCGAGTCTTCCATGTGAGAGCAGGTTCTAACTTAATAGGTCTTTCGGATGCGGGGTAAACGCCATAGAGACTTAAGCCCGGACGGACAGCGTCGAAATGTGCTTCTGGTATTGCAAGCGCAGCTGCGCTGTTCGCTGCATGGATCAACTCGCCACCGTTGCTAATTTCTTTAAGCACAGACGAAAACCGGTCAAGCTGCATAAAAACAAAACGCTTATCCATCTCGTCAGCGGTAGCAAGATGTGTAAAGAACCCCTCAACATCAAGTCGAGGCAGTGTCTGCAGCCGATCCGAGAATTGCACCGCTTCCGTCCAATAAACGCCACTTCTGTTCATGCCTGTATTGATATTGACATGGACACGGACAATTTTTGAGGCGACATCGTTTAATCTATCCGCGAATTCCCAATCGCTGATTGTCGGTGTCAATTCGTGCGCAACGATTTGTCCCACTTGTTCCGAGAGAGAGCTGAAAAGGACAAGAATCGGTTCACGGATACCCGCTTGACGTAACGCTACACCTTCCGCAATTGTCGCAACGGCAAACATATCAACGACTGGACGCAACGCCTCTGTAACAGGTACGACGCCATGTCCGTAGGCATCCGCTTTCACGACAGCGATTAGGCGTTTTCCAGTATATGCTTTGATTGCCTCAGCGTTTCGTCGGATTGCACTAAGATTAATTTCTACATGTGTTCGGTAGTCATCCATGCCTGAGATTTATTATAATTGTTCTGAACTTAACAATCTTCCGTCAAATCCCCATGCTTAGGCAAGCGAAAATGCGTATGTGCTGTGAAGGTTTTCGACGTGCTTTCTGTCGGATTTCTGCTTCTAATCAGCAATCTAAACCTCTTTGGGGTAAAAATAAGACGGGGCTCTCAGATAAAACGTTTTTTAGGTAGTATTTGCACCACCGCGTAGAGAGATCGCCGGTAGACATTGATATCTGAGCGGCTGTGAGAAATATCGGATGTTTATGTCACCAAAGCGATAATGGAGACGATAACAGCAATAACTGCGCAGCCGATGGGTATCCATTCTTTGAAAGCGAGTCGTCTGCCTTTAATTTCGGCAACATCGGTTTCAACATCACGAAGCCGGGAGTCGATGTCGTCAAGTCGAGTATCAATGCGGTCAAGTTTTGTGTTAACTTGTTCAAACCCTTGCCTCATTAATTCGTAAACTGTTTCTATTGTCATGACCTTCACCTTTTCGTGTGAGTTTTTTAATTAGCACTTTAACAATTGAATCACAGATTACTCATATTGTCAATAAAAAACGGTAGAACTATTTAATTTTCGACCTGACTTCGTGAAGTGGCGGCACCCCCTTGAAACCACAGAAACAGCAGGATAAACACGATCGAGTTCGCCAATAACATCGTTGAGATAGCGTTAATCTTCGGTGTGATCCCAAACTTCAGCAATGAATAGATATGGACGGACAACGTTGTATAGCCAACGCCTGCGGTAAAGAAAGTAATGACAAAATCGTCTATAGAGAGCGTGAACGCAAGCAACGCACCGCCGATAATACCGGGCGCGATAAGCGGAAACGTTATCCGCCAAAACGTTTGCCACTCGTTGGCACCAAGGTCACGGGCTGCCTCCTCTAAGGTGTTATCGTAACCTTGTAAACGTGCCCGGACCACAATTGTGACATACGCGATATTGAAAACACAGTGTGCAATAATTACAGAGATTAAGCCGACCGGGATAGAAACTTGGACATAGAAGATTAATAACGCAATCGCCAATACGATGTCTGGGATGATAATCGGGAGATAGAGGCATTGCGTGAGTGCGGATCGGAACCGAAAGCGGTAGCGTTCAATAGCAAGCGCGGTCGTCGTCCCGATGCAGGTTGCAATGACCGTCGCGACACCCGCTACTAAAAGGCTATTTCGGCATGCACGCCACAACGCCGCGTCCTCAAACAGTTTCGCGTACCAACCGAACGTAAACCCTTCCCAAACAGAGATCTGTTCTCCACTGTTAAACGAGAACACAACTACCGCTAAAATTGGGACGTAGAGAAAGAGATAAACCAATCCAATGTTGACTTCAAGTATCCGCTTCATTTTTTTAGAGTTATCAGTTGTCAGTGCTGGACCAAGGGAGTTACCTTGTATCTTAGTAAATTGACTCGACTATGTAACAGACAACTGATACTTATTTTGCAGATTCACTCCCTTGCAAAGCACGAAAATACAGCACAGTTCCAACCAAAACAATACCCATTAACATAAACGAGAGTGCAGACCCGAAGGGCCAATCCCGCGCCGTTTTGAATTGCCGTTCAATCACGTTCCCGATATAACTCACCTTCCCGCCACCGAGCAGATCCGGCGTTAGAAACGCGCCCACCGTCGGAATAAAGACCAGCATCGACCCAGCAAGGATACCCGGCAGACTCAGCGGTACAGTTACGTGCCAAAACGCACGCCGCGGCGATGCCCCTAAATCCTGTGCTGCTTCCAGCAGTGACATATCTAATTGTTCCAGTGCCGCATATAGGGGGAGTATCATAAACGGTAGGTAGCCATAGACAAGCCCAATCTGAACGGCGAGCGGCGTATTCAATAACTCTAACGGACCCCAATTAGGGAACACAGCCCCCAAAAAGTTGTTCAGTAGACCTTCTGTGCGTAAAATCAGTATCCACGCATAAGTTCGGATGAGGAAATTCGTCCAGAACGGGACAACGACGAGCAGTAATAAGATATTCCGATGTTTCGGTCTATAGCGTGCAAGGTAGTAAGCGAAGGGGTAACCGAGTAGCAGGCAGACTGCCGTGCAAACCAACGCCGTAGACACTGACTGCCAGAGGATACCGAGATACAGCCCATCAAACAGCCGTCCATAGTTTTCGAGCGTGAAATTCCATCGGACACCGCCATAAGTCCCGCGTTCCAGAAAAGTATAGATAAACACCGACACCAACGGCAACAGAAAGAAACAGACAAGCCAAAAAACAACTGGAAAAAGGAGAATAAAGAGATGATAATTACGACGCATATTCGCTGGCGTAGGGTTAATGCAATATAAATTTTTAGAAATGGTATTACATCCGTTCTTTCAAGCGTGTAAGTTCCTCTTGAAGTCGCGCGACTTCTGCTTCAGCTTTCTGTCGGGCTGCCGCTTCTTGTTCTGCACGCTCTTCAGCGTGTTCTGCGCGTTCAGCTTCTTGTTCTGCGCGTTCAGCTTCTTGTTCTGCGCGGGTTTGCAGCCACCGTTCTGATCGAGGATCGTAAAGTGCGAGGCCCTCTTCCATTAAATGGAAATTCAAATCCAATATCTCCGAACGAATCCCACCATCAACGTCTGCAGCAATCTCAACATACGTACCTTCAACGCGCCGAAACCCTAACAACGGCGAGGGGAGATACCTTCTATCCGGATCGTAGAGAAAATACTCTGGAATCTTTATACGCGCATAGTGTGCCATCTTCTCATTTAAATCGTTCCGATAGGTCCTGTTGCTGGAAAATTCCATGACGAAGTCTGGTGGTTTCCCTTCTTCCCATACTTTATAGGTGCGGCGGAACTTCTGTCCGATCCCGAAACAGACCAGAATATCGGGAGAGACAGCGGTTCGTGTGGGGCCCTCTATGTCATACATCATAATATTCCCAGAGATATAGACCCCCGGGGCCCGCGAAAAATAGGTTTCGAGCATATCCTGCACACGCTTTATCCAGTAAAGATGGAGATCAGTATCAGCCCTTGGTTTACCGTCCGATTCAGGGTATAGGTCTTCCGTTGTTTCTGGAGGCGCATAAGGCATACGACGCGCGTTTGAGGCAGTTTCCATCGGTGTTGTCCTTTGCGGTTTCTGAGCATAAGTGGCCAAGTCTTCAGTGAATAAAGCGCACACCGCTGCTCGCAAAGCCTGCAACCTCGCCGCTCAAATGTCCAAGGGATTATGGATTTTACAATATTATACAATGTGTGCTAAAAGAGTGCAAGAGAAAGGGATCGATTTTCATTTGATTCCAAACATGAAATCAGGTAAACTATTTTACATCTCACCTTGATATATCATATTACCAAAGCGCGACCTAAAAGGAGACACACATTGGAAAAAATACGTGAACTGATTACGCTCTTAGAATCCGGCGTTGAAGACTACGACACTCAGATGAAGGTACTACAGACAGAACGCCTGAAATATATTCGACTCGCTATGACAGACGGGTTTGGGACAGAGGAAGGCGACTCTAAGGAGTCGTGGCTGCTTCACCTCAAACAACTTGAGGATTCACTTACGCTCAGACGGAACACCATACGACAGGCAATTAAGGAAGCCGCAGAAGATATTCAGAAAGAGGGAAGCGCATGATACTAAGATTCACGTCTCCTACTATAGGAAAATGCTTGATATGTGCGCTGTTGTTGGTATGTGGCTTTACCGTCTCAACAACAGACGCGCAAGAGATGAACAGTGCACAGATCATTGAAACAGCCATCCGACATCAGAATTTAGGGTTGGCATATCTCGAAGAATCGCAGCCTTCAAAGGCAGTCGAAGCGTTTACCGCACTTATCGAACTGCTGCCTGACGAAGCAATCGGCTATGGTAACCTCGCTGTTGCACATCTACGCTTACAACAGGCAGATGCCGCCGAAGCATCGGTAAAGCGCGGCATTGCTGTTTCACCGATGGATAGCCAGTTACACTTCATCTTATCCGAGGTCTATCAGCTGCAGCAGAAAAGCGATTTAGCAGTGGAGGCAATGAAGGAAGCCGTACGGTTAGCACCCGATGAATTGGAGTTTCGCTACAAACTCGTCCGCCACTATATTGGACAACGAAACGACCCAGAAGCACAACAGGAAGCCGTTCGACATCTACAAGCACTTCATTATCGATCACCTGTGAATATCGTTGTGTTGATGAAGTTGACACTCGGATTATTAGCACAAGAGCAACTCGAAGCCGCTGGAGACCTCTGTCAGGAATTGATGCTCCTTTTAGGTGATACCGATGCAGAAAAACTCGCATACCTCACACAAGGGATAGAAGCGATAGAACAAAAGGACCTAAAACTCGCAACGCGTAATATCCGAATTTTTGAGAACTTGCACCGAGCAAGTCCGCGCTATCAGCAAGGGATCGGCGAATTGGTGACCGACATCCTTGGGCATCCGATAGAGACGTTCAGCCCAGGGTTTCGCGCGCGAATCATCGCTAAACAGAGCCTACCGATTGATGTAGAATTTGTGGATGTCACCGATCAACTTGGACTTAGCAATGTAAAGGCACTGTTCCCCTTAAGAACACCCACTGCTGTATCTTTTGTGAATTCTGATAACGATGGAAAGCTTGATCTGTATATAAGCGGTTCTGATTTTGTGGGGTTGTACCAGAATACAGAGCGAAAAGTTCAGTTCGTGTTGTATCGGAATACAGGGAGACAGTTTGATCCAGTCACACTCCTTGACAAAGGGCAAGAACCTGCAGAGGAACTATACTTTCTTCACGTGGCTGTTGCGGATATGAATAAAGATGGGATCCAAGATTTTCTATTGGAAACTGCCGAGGGAATAGTATATTTCTGGGAAACTACAGAAGAGAATGAAAGCGCAGTTCCCGTCGTCTTATATGAACAGCCAGTAACAGATATAGGAGTCCTCCATCCTGTCGATTATGACCATGACGGCGATTTAGACCTCTTTACAGCCGGTCCCACGATGTATCGGAATAATAGTGATGATGAAAGTAAAGAGGATGAAAGGTTTACCGATGTTAGCGAACAGACCTTTGTAAAAACAGCCACGCCACAATCCGCTCCTGCCGAGGCATTCTCCGCTGATTTTGATGACGACGGCGATATAGACATTTTTGTTACACACCGCAAAACAGGTTGCACCCTCTACGATAACCTCCGCCAAGGGAAGCTCCGCGCAGTTTCCGATGATACCGGGATTCCACAGAATATACATTATACTGCAGCTGCTATCGGTGATTATGATAACGACGGAGACGTTGATATTTTCTTATCGACAGCAGATCGGATCCACCTCTACCGCAATAGAGGCGATGGAAGTTTCAAGGATGACCCGCGCTTAGAGGCGGGTGTGCGTGATCTGTCCCCCACGCTATTGGAAAACATAGATTACGATAACGACGGATTTGTTGACCTCTGGGTGAGCGGCAAAGATGGAATGTTCCTATTCCGAAACGATGGGACTGGACAGTTTATGGAACCCTACCCTTTAATAAAAAATATTACATCAAGAGATGGGGCAATCCTCCAGAACGCAGCCGCCGGAGCAGTAGGAGATTATGACAATGACGGCGACCTCGACATCTTTTTTATCGATGGCCAAGGAAAACTCCGCGCCTTACAAAACAACGGTGGGAATAAAAATAACTGGATACAGGTCCGGTTGGAAGGTATTACTACGGGGAACAACAAAGTTAATAGAGACGGTATCGGCTCGAAACTGGAGGTGAAAGTCGGGGATCTGTATCAGCTGCAGTATGTGTCCGAACAGGTCTCCCATTTCGGGTTGGGTGCATTTGACGCTGCAGACGTTGTGCGTGTTGTCTGGACAAACGGGGTGCCGCAGAACGTCATTGAACCGCAAGCAAGGCAACGGATTCTGGAGAAGCAGATACTGAAAGGTTCCTGCCCGTTCTTATACGTCTACGACGGCGAAAAGTATCAATTCGTCACCGACCTGCTCTGGCGCGCGCCGTTAGGACTCGTTACCTCAATGGGATTCGTCGCGCCCGATGAAACAAAAGATTTCGTAAAAATTCCGAGGACGCAGATACAACCGAAGTCTGGTAGATATTCCATCCAGATTACAGAAGAGTTATGGGAAACCGCCTATTTTGACGAAGTAAAACTAATAGCCGTCGATCACCCAGTAGGTACCGACATTTTCGTAAACGAGCAGTACACACCGCCACCGTTTGCAGAATTCAAGGTTTACGGGGTGAAAGAGAAGTTACACCCGAAATCTGCGGTCAACCATCGCGGCGAAGATGTGTCCGATGCCTTGAAAACGTTTGATTA
>JAPOZO010000083.1 GCA_026706025.1 Candidatus Poribacteria bacterium | reverse complement strand
GACTAAAGAGGTTTTTGAAGTCTTCAAGGTTTCCGCGTAGAATCCGGTTCGGTTGCAAACCAAACCTACCGGACCTGGGGGTCGCGACGGTTATTTTTCTAAAATTGACACTTATGGTGTGGTTGGGAAACCGCCCCATAGGTGTCAATTTAGCGGCTTTAATGGCATTTTGTCGAGTGTAGATATAAACATACTGAAGAAACACCCTATCAAAAACCCCTTACAGGGCTAAGGTCCTTACTTGATACCGCTGCTATAAACATATCGTCCTTACAGGACTGAAGAGGTTTTTGAAGTCATCAAGGTTTTCGCGGAGTATCCGGTTCGGTTAGGAAACCGAACCTACCGGACCTGGGTACACAGGCGGTTATTTTTCCTAAAATTGACACCTATGGTGCGGTTAGGAAACCGCACCTACCGGGCCTGGAGGTCCAAAATTGGACTAAAAAACCGAGAACTGAATGACTCTGGAGCCTCATTTTCTAAGTTTATCTTATTCCTTGATCGTCTACGATTCCATGCCCCTCTTTGATGTGGAGAATTTGGTTTGGCTTTAGATTAGAAAACCGTTCCGTGCGTCCACTTTGCCAGTGGATTTCGAGGGTGTCAACTACCCTATTCTCTCCAAGTCCGAAATGAAGGCGTAAATCGCTTTGCGAGAGGTAACTCGCACCGCTGCGTACCTCTTTGAAAAGCGACAGATCTCCCGCTTTTACAACTATCTTTGTGCCGATACCTGACACGTTGCTCTGTGTCCCGATCAGTTGGATTGTTAGCCAATGATTGCTATTGCCACCCTCGTTTCGGAGGAGCGTTGCGGGTTGGTTGGAATTATTGAGGAAAATATCAATATCGCCATCATTGTCGTAGTCGCCGAACGCGGCACCGCGGCTAACTCTTTTGGGCAATTGTGCCAATCCGACTTCAACAGATGCATCGGTAAACTGGTAGGTGCCGTTTTGTTGGCGTGTGTTGCGGAAAAGTAGGTCAGACTGTGGATAAGTGCTATCCGAGAAAAGCGCGATATTTTCCTGAAGATGCCCGTTCGCAACAAAGATGTCCAATAGACCATCGTTGTTGTAATCAAAGAATTCGACTGCCCACTTAAAATAAGGAAGCGTCACTGCGCCAATCCCTGAAGTAAAAGAGACATCGGTAAAAAAGGCAGCACTCTCATTTTGATAAAGGACCACTGGCAATGAAGAGGCATTGCTGACAACGAGATCAAGGTAGCCGTTGTTATCGTAATCGCCGAATGCACTACCCATACCGCTTCCGGGGAAGCCGTTCCCATCATAGCCTGTACCGGTAAGGTCGGCGGTCTCAGTAAAGGTGCCATCGCCGTTGTTGTGGTAAAGAAAGTCTGCCTCCATATCGTTGGCAATATGTAAATCTGGATACCCATCATTATCGTAATCCCCTACAGCAACCGCGAGACCGAGCGCGCGATGTGAGATCCCTGCAGCTGCAGTGACATCTGTGAAGGTGCCATCGCCGTTATTGCGATAGAGGATGTCAGGTTCGCTTACAAAGTGGCTGCCAGCAATCTGATCTGTAGGGCTACAATAGGTTCGGATACCGCGTGTCTCCCACCAGCGGTTCTCTTCAATTGAGAATTTCATATAGTTGACGACGTAGAGGTCAACATCACCATCATTATCGTAGTCGAGAAAGGCACAGCTTGTACCCCAACGTTTATCACCGACACCCGCTTTTTGCGTAATATCCGTAAAGGTGCCATCACCATTGTTCTGGTAGAGAGTATTACGTCCGTAGTTGGTTACGTAGATCTCGGGGAAACCATCGTTATCAATATCTGCAGAGGCACACCCAACACCATAACCGGTATCTCCGACACCTGCCTTCTGCGTGATGTCAATGAAAGTGCCATCGCCGTTGTTTTGATAGAGTTTGTTTTCTGGGAGATGTCCGTGAGAATGTTTTTCATCAACCTGTGGTGGGATATGCGTAGCGTTCACTATATAAAGGTCGAGGTGTCCATCGGCATCATGGTCAAAAAAGAGTGCGCCGGATCCGAGCGTTTCGATGAGGTATTTTTCGCCGGTTCTGCCATCAATATGCTGAAATGAAATTCCCGCAGGGGCAGTCGCGTCAACAAATTGGACTTCGGCGGGAACAGGTATACTAAAAAGAAAAGAAAAAACGATACAACAGCAGTATCTCATTCGTTGTTAGAATACTCTTTCTGTTTTTCACGTGCACGTTGTGCCTCATCTGTGAACTCAAGCGTGTCACAAATTTGAGCGAGTGTATCCCAATAGTTCGCCTCAGTGGGTGCGAGACGGACGGCAGTTCGGGCGTGGGAGAGTGCCTTGTCCAAATCCATCTTCAATTCGGTATAACAAACAGCGATATTGTTATGTGCAATCGCGAGTTCCGTATCGGCATCAAGTGCCTGCTGATACGCCGCAATCGCGAGGTCAACTTTTCCGTGTTTATGGTAAGCATGTCCCAAGTTGTAATGTGCAGTCGCTAAATCGGGGTCGAGCGAGATAGCCTGTTTATAGGTTGCCACTGCATCCTCAAATCGGCGACGCGCGAGGTAAACGATCCCGAGGTTGTTATAGCCTCTTGCGTCATCTGGGTGCTTTTTCACCCACATTTCGGCTTTCTCAAGGAGCGGATCTGTTTGGCGGAGTACTTTAAAAAACGCCATCGCTGCTGCAGCTTTCTCCTTTTCACCGCGTTTGACGTGAATCTGAGCGAGTTGGTAGTGCGCCTCCGTATTATCTACCTGAATTTCAATCGTCTTCTCAAAGGCGGTGATTGCCTCGCCTAAGCGTCTTTGTCTTGCATAGACTTTACCTAATCCTAAAATAGCACCGGCATCTTCTGAATTGAGTTGTGAGGCTTTTTTAAAGGCACGCGCAGCCTGTTCAAAATCACCTTGTTTCAAGTAGACTTCGCCAAGTCCGGTATAGGGATCTGCCCATTCTGGGTCAATAGCAATCGCACGTTCAAACGCTTCAGCGGCGCGCGGAAGAGCCCCTTTCTTGAGGTAAACCACTCCAATGTTGTAGTGCGGTTCAGCTGTCAGAGGCGACAATTCGAGTGCCTTTTGATACGCCTTAAGTGCGGCATCGTATTGTTTCAATTCGGAGTATGCGATACCGAGTCTGTTGTAAACGATAGGGGAATTTGGCGCAAGCGCGATGGCTTTTTTGTATTCGGAGATGGCTTGCTCAAACTCTCCAATAGCATGGTAGGCAGTAGCATTTTCATAATGCTTTTCGGCAGGTGAAGAATCAGATAAAGCCGTGTTTCCAAGGACACTGAAGAGGATAAATAGGGTGAGATATTTTAGCATACGCTCCACCTCTCTGGTGTAAGGGCGGCGTTTGAACCGCCCTTATCAAGCGTATTTTTAGTCGCGATCGGTTTTGATACTCGCCCAGGTTGTCGCGAGTTTCTCCGCGGGTTCCACCGGTAGAAAATCACCCGTCATAATTTCGTCGATTTCCGCTCCGGTGATAATTCGGTTAAAGATAAACACCTCGTCAATAATACCCGTGAAAAATTCCTCGCCGGGATGGCGTGCGCCAACCATAATGGAGCCGTCAATCTCAGCAACAGTTGGCGGTTTATCTCCGCCGCCTGCTTTCTTACCGTCGTTATAGATGACAACCTCTGATTTGGTGTCATGCGTCACTACGAGGTGTACCCAGTCTGCTGGTTGAATGTCATCGCTCACGGCTTTTTGTGCCCAATTGGGGGCACTCGACCAGAAATAGGTTTTGCTGTCACCTTTTCTAAAAATTGATGCCCACTTCAAGCTTCCAGCGGTCACCATGTAATTCCAGTCCCGAATTTGGTCATCGCTACGTTTGACCCAGAAAGCGATAGAGAACTGTTCTCTTAATTGCAGAGTATCGTTGATAGGGACCTTTACATGCTGTCCCTTCGTTCCGTCAAACTCTAATGCTTTGCCGAATTGCCCGTCCACCCATTTTGGACCTTTGATCAGTTCGCCATCATGACCATGCACGGAACTATCTGCGGCATTGTCTCCCTTCCCTTCATCAAAGGAGAGGTATAAAACAAGGGATTTATCATCCAATCCAGCATATAAAGATGTTGTCAGAGTGAACAGGATGAATGTCGCAACAAGCACCCCGATAAATTTTTTAAATTTGAGCACAATGAATTCCTCCTTCTTAAGAGTTGTCAGCAGTCGGTTGTCAGTTGTTGAACTTGTGGTAGGTATCTTTGGTCACTACCACTGGGACGTTCCTGAAGGCTGAAGGTTGATACCTTAATATGCTGACAGCCGATGGTTTCCGATGGCTGACGGCTTCTTTTTAGCAGGCACCACATTTCTTACAGACGGTCGTATCACACTCACTGGTCGTAAAACCTTTTTCGTGCTTGTTGAACTCAAGTTGTAGAAATTGGGGTTTGACGTTTAGATCGAGATGGTCCCACGGATTGACTTCATGCAGTGGACGTTGGCGTGTCGCATAAAAATGTGGTATTAACCCGTGGGTGCGGAAGGCTTGGTTCCATGGCACGCCGTTTGCGAGTTCAAGGATTACTTTTCCGAGCCGCCGGTCGCCGCGGGCAAAGACAGCCTCTTGATGCGCGAGTCTGGCACTTGCAGACCCAACTTTTATACTACCGAGTCGGTTAATCTCGCGTTTCAGGAAATCAAGTTTTCGGGAAATGGTTTTGGGAGGCTCCATTGCCACCCACTGGAAAGGCGTATGCGGTTTCGGCACCATGGGTGAAATGGTAAAACTAATACGGGCGATTCGCCCTGTGCGCTTCGCATGTGGGAGAAGGATGGTGCGCATCTCTTTTGCCATATCAACAATAGCCTCTACATCCGCTGGTGTTTCGTGCGGAACACCGATAAGAAAATAAAGGCGAAGGTTGAGAATATCACGTTTCAATGCTTCTTCAAAAACGTGATAGAGTTGCTCGCGCGGAATCGCTTTATTGACGACCTTTTGAAGTTCTTCAGTGGCGACCTCTGGTGCAATGGTAATGGTGCCTTGTTCGCTATCTGCGAGTGCATCAAGCAACGGGGCACGGACAGTTTCAGCGCGGAGTGAAGCACAAGAGATACGGAACCCACGCGCAACGAGACCTGAGGCGATCTCATCAATTTGTGGATGGTCAGAGATAGAAGCCCCAACAAGTCCGATCCTGTCTGTAATGCCGCGTGCGCGCTCCGCGAGGGCAAGCGTGCTTTCCACAGAACGCCGCCTCGGCCATCGACGGGCATAATCGGCAACACAGAAACGGCACTGCCTACCACAGCCGCGTACGATTTCGATAAGGTGGGCGTTTGCGAATTCAGTATTCGGTGTGTGGATGTGCGTGCAAGTTTCGACATCGTCAAGCTGTGGCACAGCTCCGGCGCGGATCTGTGGTGCTGCCCCTTGTTTCGGAGAGACTGCCTCAATAGTTCCATCATCGCGATAGGTTACGTCGTAAAAACTTGGCACATAAAGTCCGGGAACGGTCGCTAATGTTTCGAGTAACTCACGCTTCGGTGCACCAGACTGTTTCCACGCGTTAAAATGCGCCATGAGTTGATGAACGACGAGTTCGGCTTCGCCAACAACGAAGACATCAACAAAATCGGCAATCGGTTCTGGATTGTAGGAGATATTGATACCGCCAGCGACAATGAGCGGATCCCATTCTGTACGTTCCTCGGCAAGCGGCGGGATATTTGCAAGTTGTAAAGTGCGCGGAATATTCACATAATCCGATTCAAAGGAGACAGAAAACCCAATAACATCAAACTGGTTCAGTGCCGTTTGTGTTTCAAACGAAAAGAGAGGTTTTCTCTGGGTGACAAGTTTCTGAATATAACTCGTTTCTGGCACAAAAACGCGTTCACAAGCGGTGTCCGTTCGATCGTTAAGAGTCGCATGGATAACCTGAACACCGAGACTTGACATTCCAAGTTCATACGTACTCGGATAGACAAGAGCGAATCTGTTAGGTTTTCTGAAATTATGATGCGCACCGTGTTCCGCACTGCGCAGATGTTGGTAGTGCTGGCGTAAGTCCACTATTTCCTCATGTGTAATAAGGTGCGCTCGAAAACGCACCTACGAAGTAAAACAACGGGACACGCTTTGAAGGCGCGTCTATAAGCAAAAATGTGAAAGCGATGTACGCTACATTGTGTTATCAAAACGCAACGTAACTTTAACCATAGTTAAGGAACCCAATTAAGATATCTCACTGACTTTTAAAAAGTTGTACGGATAGGAGACAATATAGCTCTCATGCCTATTTGTCGTTTCGGTTTCTTTTTTGAACGCGTAGAAAAGCTGGGATTTCCCAGTCCGTATCGCGCGGCTGTGCACCTTGCTCCCTTCTTCGGGCAGGTTTCCGCCCCGCGCCTCCACCTTCTGGAGCTGGCTCTTGCTCTACGGGTTGCTCTGCTTCTACTCTCTGTCCGCGAGCTGGCGTGGCAGATCTACCAGATGACACTCTACGACCCAGTCGGGTTCTGCTTGCCCTTGCCATACGCTGTTCGGATAAGGCTGATGGCTGCCGTTGATAGACATCCGCATTATCATATTGTGCCGGTGCGTTTCCACTACCGCCTCCAGCGCCTGTTGTCTCGGCTCCGAGTGAGTATCCTGCCTCAGCATCGAACCCAGTTGCAATGACAGTCACAAGAACTTCATCGTCGAGTTCCAATTCATCTTTGTAAACGAGACCGAAGATAATTTGTGCTTCGGGCGCGGTATCCTTAATAACCTGCATGGCTTCATCAAGTTCGTGCATCATGAAATCCGGCGGTGCGGTGATGTTGACAATCATACCGACAGCCCCAGCGATGTTGGTCTGTTCAAGAAGCGGAGAACTAATAGCCTGTTCGGCCGCGATTGGGGCGCGATTATCACCCGTAGCATGTCCCATACCCATCAATGCGCTCCCCGCCCCGCGCATAATCGATTCAACGTCGGCGAAGTCAACGTTAATTTCGCCAGACTCGGTAACGATGTCTGAGATGCTTTTAACGCCATGGAGGAGGATTTCGTCTCCAATGCGGAATGCCTCTCGGATTGGCAGCTTCCTGTCCATCGTGTCAATAAGACGCTGGTTTGGTACAACAATTACGGAATCGGCGGCTTGGCGGAGTTCGTCAAGGCCTGCCTCAGCGACTGAGGCACGGCGTTGTCCTTCAAAATTAAATGGACGTGTCACGACCGCAATCGTAAGGGCACCGCGTTCTTTTGCCTGTGTGGCAATCAGCGGTGCAGCGCCTGTACCCGTGCCGCCACCCATACCTGCAGTGATGAAAACCATGTTTGCATTTTCGACGATAGTCTCCAGATGTTCCCTATCCTCTTCAGCGGCCTTTTTGCCGATCTCGGGGTTGGCACCGGACCCTAAACCTTCCGTTGTATTAATGCCGATCGGGATTTGGGTCGCGCCACGGCAGCTCAGCAGTGCCTGTTGATCGGTGTTGACAGCATAAAACTCGATACCTGTGATCCCCGCTTCAATCATACGTTTCACAGCGTTGCCACCAGCACCGCCGACCCCGATGACTTTAATTTTGGCGCGTAAATTTTCAAATTCCTCTTGTTCAAATTCTATCATATTGGCTTTCAGTTACTATAACGAAAACGCAGCAACCTAATTCCTCCTATCATTGTAGCCTCAATCCCCAGACCGAGGTTCCTTCATAACTTTTGTTGGTTCGCTTTTCACATTAAATTATACGCTATTAGAAAAGTTAAGTCAAATATTCCTGCAAGTCTAATGCTGATGGGACTTACGTTCAATTCAGGATGCCAACCTAATATCCGAACCATTCTTTGATGCGTTGCAGAAAATTCCCAACACCCCTATCGCGATGACGTGCGTCGTGTTCCTGCTCTTGCCGCCGTAAAGATTCGCCGTATAGTGCCAGTCCAATACCCGTCGCATACATCGGATGATTGACTCGGTCGCTTAAGCCTTGTAACCCGCGCGGGTACCCTATCTGAACGCGCAGCTGAAGCACAGCTTCAGCAAGTTCTTGAAGACCGTCCATAAGTGCGGTACCACCAGTGAGGACAAGCCCACCCGGAAGCTGGATATCACCCAATTCATAACCAATCACTTCTAAGATTTCTGCCATACGGTACTCAATAATTTGTGCAAGTTCAACTCGGTCGATGAAACGCGGTGGCGTAGACTCACTCGTGACCGGGATGGACCTGACTTCATCTGGGTCGACTAATTCCGTCCAAGCACAGCCGCGGTGTAGTTTTAATTCCTCCGCTTCAGGAAGAGTGACTTTTAAGTATTGAGCGATGTCGTTGGTAACGTGCTGCCCACCGACGGGGACTACTGCTGTATGTTGAATAGAATCCTCTTTATATACGACGATTTCGGTTGTGCCATCACCGATGTCAACCAAGGCAATGCCAACTTCACGTTCATCTCTTGAAACGACTGCCTGCGTTGCAGCCAGAGGGGCGGCGACAAGTGTTTCTACGATAGGCACGCCAGCCTTTTCAATACTATTGAGCAAATTCTGAATAGCCGTTGTGCCCCCTGTGATGATGTAAGCGTAAGATTCAAGACGCGCACCAGACATCCCAATCGGTTCTCTGATACGGTCCTGAGCGTCAACGACAAAATTCTGCTGAATTACATGCAAGATCTCTCGGTCAGCAGGAATAGAGATCGCTTTGGCTGCTATCATCGCCCGGTCAACATCATCGTGTGAAATCTCGTTGTTCGCGACAGAAACAACCCCGTGGGACGTTTGCCCTATGATATGCTCACCAGAAATACCGACACAGACAGAATCTATTTTCACGCCCGCCATTAATTCTGCATTAGCAATCGCTTTACGGATAGCCTCCGCCGTTTGGTTGATATCAACGACAACACCTGCTCGAAGACCCTCAGATGGCGCGTGACCAACACCAATCACCCCTATTTTCTGGGTGCTACCGTGCAACGTATTTCCAACAACTACTGAGATTTTGCTTGAACCGATATCAAGACCGGCAATAATGTTTTGTTTTGGCATTTAATTGTTTTCACCTCCCTTTCCCATAAACATCTTAGACATAAAAAACGATGAATAGGGATAGTACTTTATTCTTCTACCTATCAGTGCCTACGAAATAGGCACTATTTGCTTTCTGCGAATCCCCCTAAGTAGATGGTATCTTGAAATCTTGCATCCAAGTACGGCTGGGTTTCCACTGAGTTCTCCCTGATAAGTTGCAGCACTTGGATTTTGTGCTGTTTTACAAACAGAGCGATATGGTGAAGCCCCAATTCAATCGCATCAGCGGCAAACCAAACAGACACAGGGAAAGCGTCAAGTTGGAGTTTTATCTTCTGGGGATCGCTTGCGTCGATACTTTCTATCTGTGTCGCAAGATTTCGTTCCTGAAGCAAGGCAGTCTTTAAGATTTCTAATCCTAAGGCAACTCCGGGCATCTCGACAGTAGCACCAACTTTCGGTAACTCATCATTTACTGTCCTGAGTACGACCATCTTTCCAAATTGCTCAGATATCTGCGGATTAGTATCTTCTTTGTCTATATGTTTTAACACATGTCCCTCACTATCTACTAAGAAAAACGAACTATCCCGATTAACGGCGGCATTCGCAGTAGGATCAACTCTCAGGCGTACAAAAGGTTCACGCTCAGTGATTTCGATGGTTAACATCCGCTTTATCACGTGTTTGGTAACGTGCGCATCTTTGATATAACTCAGGTGCTTCTTGAGATAGATAGATGTTTGTTCTTCAGAGTCTGTGACGATATTTTGCAGCTGCTCACCCAGGGCATCATAAATTTGTACATCAGTATAGTGCATGTTCCCAGAAAGTTCAAGAGAAACATATTCAGCACCAAAAAAGCTGAGTACTATCTTACCAATGAACGATAAAGTAAGCACAATGGCAGCGATGAAAACGACACGCCGGAACAGGTAAATTTTGTTATTCGTGCGCTGCCCAAGTCGCTGCGCAGGCATTGAAGTTTGCCGTATGTATCCATCGCGTTTTCTGCGCAAGAATGAACCCTCCGTTTATCTTCCACCGCGAGCGTGTGTTGGCACCGTGATATTCAATTTCGGTGAATCTTGAAGGTTGAAAACCCGGCGCGAAAAAGAAGATCCTTTTGATTAGTTTACTGCCTGAAGCCGACTTAAAAATTCGCGTCCTACCTTACTAATGTCACCAGCACCTAACGTAATCACAATATCCTCAGATTGAGTTATCTTCATCAGAACATCGGTAACTTCATCTGTATCTGGGACATAAAGAACATTTCGATGTCCGTGTGCCTGTATGGATTGCGCCAATTTTTCAGCGGTGACATTTTCAATAGGTGCCTCGCCAGCACTATAAATTGAGGTGACGATAAGTACGTCGGCTTGGTAAAAAGATCGAGAGAATTCGTCTGCCAGATCCCTAACACGCTGGTATCGGTGTGGCTGGAAAACCGCGACAATACGACGTTTGTAACCGGCGCGTGCCCCGCTCAGTGCTGCTTTCAACTTCGCTGGATTATGGGCATAATCGTCAACAACAATGATATTATTCGCTTCTCCAAGAATTTCAAAACGGCGATGCACACCTTGAAACGCCTCCAGACTCTCTCGGATGCGATCAAACGGAAGGTCAAGCTCAAGGCCAACAGCGATCGCTGCTAAGGAGTTAGAAATATTATGGCGACCTGGCATTTTCAGGTGGACTTCACCGTACAGGTGTCCATTTTTACGAACGCGATAACGAGACGTGGGACCTTCTACGGTAATACCTTCAGCAATCAAATCCGCGCTTGTCTCAAGCCCGTAGGTAATGTAACGCTTCTTAACCCGTGGAATGAACTTCTGGATATTCTCTGCATCTAAACAGAGGACCGCTGCACCATAGAACGGCACCTTATTAATGAATTTAAGAAAGGTTTCCCCAATCTCATCAACGCTATTGTAATAATCCAGGTGGTCCGCATCAATAGATGTGACGACCGCAACGGTAGGATAAAACATCTCAATAGAGCCGTACGCCTCGTCTGCTTCAATTACCATGACATCACCTTCACCGCTTCGCGCGTGGCTGCCGTTCATGAGTTTTCCGCCTACAACAACTGTCGGATCGAGACTGCTAAGCACTGTAGCAGTCATAGCGGTTGTGGTTGTTTTTCCGTGTGTGCCGCTGACAGCAACGCTGTAACGCATTCGGGTGATCTCATTGAGCATTTCCGCCCCTCTCACGATCGGAATTTTTTCTGCTTCCGCAGCAAGAAGTTCCGGGTTGTCAGCCGGAATCGCAGGCGAAATAACGATAACATCGGCACCCTGAATGTGTGATGCAGCATGTTTGTAATGGATAGTAGCCCCACGCTCGCGCAAATGCTCTGTCGTATATGACTCTCGAATATCGGAACCTGTCACATGGAACCCAAGATCCAGCAAAATTTCAGTGATACCACTTAAACCTGCCCCCCCAATACCGATAATATGAATATGTCGTGTTTTTCCAAACATGTTTTTAAATATTAGGTTTCTGCTCCGATTTTTCGGATTCTTGGTGAATGTAATACGTTAGTATAATAAACGATTTATAGTGAAGTTAGGTTTCTGCTCCGTTTTTCCGATCTATAGACATAGCACCCTACAATACGGCATTAGTCCATGTAGGAAAGAATAGATTTAGCAATGTCATCACTGGCGTGTGGCTTGCCGAGTACTCGACTGGCGGTCACCATTTGTTCGTGTGTGTTCTGATCCAGTAGTATATTGGTGAGAGCCTCAACAAGCATTTCTACTGTGAATTTACCCTGTTCCAGCACAACGGCAGCACCTTTTTCAGCGACCCGCTGTGCGTTCAGTACCTGATCATTTCCTGTCTGTGAGGGTAAAGGTATGAAAATTGCCGGAATGCCACAGGCAGTAACTTCGGCAACAGTCATCCCTCCTGCTCTGCACACCATAATGTCTGTGATGCTGTAGACTTCCTCAACAGCATCGAAGAAAGGGCGCACACAGTGTAAGAATTCCTTGTGTGATGCAAGAACCTTTTTATACTCGGTTTGGACCGCCTCCACCTCAACCGCGCCAGTTTGGTGGACAATCTGGATCTGCTCGGCAAATCCGACCAGGTGTGGCAGTGCAGCGACAACGGCTTCATTAATAGCACGAGCGCCCTGACTTCCACCCATCACAAAAATTGTTTTCCGATCTGGCAACAACCCGAATTTCCGATAAGTTTCCTCACGTTTCGGAAAGGCAGTAATTGCTGGACGAATCGGGTTTCCGGTCACCTCTACATGCTGAGTATGTCGAAACGTATGCCCCTCGCGAGTTGACTCCATGGCAAGATAGACCGCCTTTGCCCATCGTGCCAAGACACCGTTCGTTAAGCCAGCAGAAGCATTCTGTTCTTGAATAGCTATTGGGATCCTCCGAAGAAGAGCCGCTAAAAGCACTGGTCCCGAAACATATCCGCCTGTTCCTATGACAACATCCGGTTTCAGTTCCTTCATATACCGCAATGATTGGGTAAGGCCACGCAAAACCTTCCAGATAACTGGAAACCAGTGTAAAGTTAAGCGACGTGGAAAACCTGCGACTGAGATGGGGAGAAAGCGAAAACCGTGCTGAGGCACCAGTGTGGATTCCAATCTGTCTACGCCACCGATGAACACAATATCTATTGTGGTATCCATGCGCTGTAACGCCTGCGCGATGCCAATCGCCGGATAGATATGACCCCCTGTCCCTCCACCTGCGACAACCACTCTTTTGTGTGTCTCTACCTGTTGAAGTGACGTTACGTCCGGCCTGTCGGTCGCTGTTAAAGTTGTATCGTAACGCTTAGAAATAGCCATGATTAAGCCCACCAAAAGGTCCCATTGAGAAGCCCATCTTCACAAAATCGGTTAATCTCATATTAGTCTGTCCCGCGATTGCTACCTCTCGAAATATTAAGCAGAATACCAACGCTCACCAGGCTGAGGACAATTGACGAACCACCGTAACTGATAAACGGCAACGTAATACCTTTCGTTGGTAGCAAACCTGTCACAACCCCAATATTGATAAACGCTTGTAAACCGATCATCGTCGTAATACCGGTAGCGAGCAAGGATCCAAACAAATTATTCGCATGCCGGGCGATGTGGAGTCCTCGCCATACAAACAACATAAAAATAAGCGCGACCGCTGTAGCGCCCACAAACCCGAATTCCTCTCCCAACACAGCAAAGATAAAATCTGTATGAGGATAGGGGAGTCGTGAGATTTTCTGGAGGCTACTATCAATACCCATCCCAAGGAGTCCACCACCTTCAAGGGCATCTAACGAACGCGTTAGATGATAATTTGTAGCATCTGGTGATTTTAACATCGCAAAGTAGTCCATGATTCGTTTCAACCTATACGGATCCCGAATCACGAGGAAACTGAGAAGACCGCCACCGACACCGGCAAGCGTCAGGACGTGCCAGATACGCATCCCACCGATAAATAATACGATACCGACGGCTACCACGAGCAAGAACGCCGAACCGAAATCTGGTTGACTCACTACGAGACCGAAAGCAGCGGCTACAATTAGAATGTTCGGAAGCACTCCGTTAAAAAAACTTCTAACACGTTCTGGATTGCGACTTATGAAATTCGCTACATGAATAACCAACGCTATTTTCGCAAATTCAACGGGTTGAAAATTAATCGGCAATCCTATATTAATCCAGCGTTTAAATCTGCCACCCTCCGCCCCTTGTACACTCACGCTTAAACTTGGCACGAAAACCAATAATAACCCGACAAAAGAAAGTATCAAAAGAAGGTTCGCGTATTTCCCATAAAACCTATAAGGCACATAGGCAATCATGAACATGCCAGCTAAACCGATCGTACATGCAATAATGTGTATTTGCAAGTAACGGTAACTATAGCCGTCATAGTGCCTTGAGGAGAGGAGATGACTTGAACTGTATACCATCAAAATGCCTATGGCAATGAGGCAGAAGGTAATGGCTATTAACACCCTATCCATTCGCCCAGAGTTTTGTCCAGGCAGCGGTTCCTTTACCTGTTCCTGTGAATCTGTGCCAGCGAAATAAGTGCGCGTATTTGTCCACCAAGGTCTAGCTTTTTGTTTAGACTTGAAACTTCGCTTGCTACGGGGAGAGTTTTGGTAGTTGCGTAGCATCGTGGTGTCTTTTCCTTCCTACGTTACTTTGATCCTAAAAACCTAATACTGTGTTCACTTTGAATTTTAGAGTAAGTTCGTCGTAGAGGGTTTTTGCTTGGGTGTTTCCCCAAGGTAACCTCTGCCCTACAGACTAATGTGTTGAAAGTTTTTTAATGAGGTGGTTGAAGTGCTTCAACCGCTGCTTTAAAATTAGTGCCGCGTGCCTTATAGTCGGTGTACATATCAAAACTGGCATTCGCAGGCGACAATAGGACGACATCTCCTGGTACCGCGAGTTGGTAGGCGATCTGTACCGCCTGTGCCATCGTTTTCGCTTTTATTATTTTTGTTGTATCGGCGAGCGTTTTTTCAATTTGATCGGTGTACTCACCAAGCATCACGGCAGCTTTGACGCGGCTCCGCACAATTTCACGCAACGGTGTATAGTCATTACCCTTGTCGTAGCCGCCCATTATTAGGACAATTTGAGAGTCTTTTACGGATTCAAGGGCCGCTTGGACTGCCGCCACATTTGTTGCCTTTGAATCGTCTATGAACTCAACACCCGTCAAAGTCTTTACAGGTTCAAACGCATGCGATAAAGCAGGATGCGACTGGTCAAATTGCTGAAGTGCTCCTTGGATTTGCGTTGCTGTCACACCAAAAATCAGTCCTACAGCAACAGCAGCGAGGGTGTTCTGTAAGTTGTGCGCCCCCGGAAGTGGAATATCCGCAATATCACATATTCTCTTACGCGTGCCATTCCATTGTGCAAAAAGTTCCGAACCCTCTCTAAATACGCCTGAAAATGACGAATCTTCAGGGGGACCTTTGTCCGTAAAATAGATTTTTTTTGCTGCTGTTGATGCCCCAAAACCCTTAACAGACGCATCCGAAGCGTTGAGAATTATCCAATCAGCACTCGTCTGATTATCAGAAATCTTCTGTTTTGCTGCTCGATACGCCGACATCGTTTTATGCCGGTCCAGGTGATCACGCGATAGGTTAAGCACCACACTAACCGTCGGATGAAAAGTGACTGTACTTTCCAACTGAAAACTGCTTGCCTCAACAACGACGACATCTTCGCTTGTAAGTTTTTGAACCTCCGCTGCTAATGGTACACCGATGTTGCCAGCAACACAGATGTTCAAGAATTTGTTTCCTGCCTTTAGTATTGCCTCTGTGAGAAGCGTCGTCGTTGATTTGCCTTTTGTCCCAGTAATCGCAACGATTGGTGCTGGACATACCCGTGCGGCAACCTCTAATTCCCCGAGAATCGGAAGATCACGCGCCCGTGCCTCGCAAAGCATCGGAATGTTAAGTGGCACGCCCGGCGAAACGACTATAAAATCGGCATCCGCAATGCACTCCGCCGGATGCCCGTCGAAAAATTTTCGGTATAGATTACAGGTGTCGTCCGATTTGGGCGATTCGTTGAGCGCAGCGATTTCCGTTGACAACGCTTCGGCAGAACGTGTGTCTGTAACCGTGACAGTCGCACCGTATGAACGTAGCAATTTCGCAACGGCGACCCCACTTCGGTTTAAACCAAAGACTGTTACACGTTTTTCCTGTAATTGCACCCACATCCCTCCAAGGTACGGCTTAGAACCATACCTACCGAAGTTTCAACGTACTTAAGGCGATCAAGACTAAAATCAGTCCTACAATCCAAAATCTGATGACGACCTTCGATTCTTTCCAGCCCGAAAGCAAGAAATGATAATGAATCGGCGACATCTTGAATACGCGTTTACCAAATGTACGATACGACCAAACTTGGATAATAACTGACAACGTCTCGGCGACGAAAATAGCACCGACGACTACAAGTAGAAACTCCTGCTTGATAAGCACTGCCACCGTTCCAAGCGTCGCGCCGAGTGCCAGTGAACCAGTATCACCCATAAAGACTTGCGCCGGATGACCGTTATACCACAAAAACCCTAAGCCCGCGCCGACCAGTGCTGCACAGAAAATCGCCGTAACTTCGCCACCTACCGGTAGATGAAATATATTCAGATACGCTGCGATCTCGTTGTGACTCGTCATGTACCCCACTATCCCTAAAGTGCCCGCAACGAACAGTGTACACCCAATCGCCAATCCATCCATCCCGTCTGTAAGATTGACGGCATTAGAAGCCCCAACGATGACCAGCGTCGCGAAAGGGATAAATAGAATTCCCAAATCCAGTTGGGCATCTTTGAAAAACGGAAGGATTAGGGATGTCCGGGTTGCCGGATCGTCAGCTTGGGCGGGTCCCCAATGGTAGAGATAGCCCGCAATCGCCAACGCCCCCACCGTTTGAAGCGCGATTTTATGCCACCCCCGAAGTCCTAAGGACTGTTGTTTTACGAGTTTGCTGTAATCATCAAGAAATCCAAGGCCGCCGAACCAGAGGGTCGTCAAAATCATCAGATAGATGTACGGTTGATCCAAACGCGACCAGAACACCACCGATATCAGAACAGATACAATGATAAGAACTCCTCCCATTGTCGGTATACCTGCTTTGTTCTGATTTTCGGTGTTCTGTTGCGCTTTTGCTACCTCCTCCTGAATATGTTCCCCGATGCGCAGCTGCTTTAACTTCTCTATCATAAAGGGACCTAAAACGAGCGAGATGAGGAGGGCAGTAGCTGTCGCATAAATTGCGCGAAAACTAATATAGCGAAAGATATTGAATGGCGAAAAAGTTTCAACGAGATTCTCGTAAAGGAGATGGTAGAACATTGTTTCCCACAGGAAAAGCGGTGGCGGTCTTACAAGAATATTTTACGCCGTGCTCCCAAGTTTTTCACCTTTCTTCAATTTGGCAAGGCTCGCACCTGCTTGGCTTAGAAGATTGGTTGTATACGTATAGGTTAAAGCATTTTTCTGCGCATGCATTGTAAATGCTAAATCAATGAGTTCCGATACAAGTTGTGGAAACTCAACGTCTTGATGTGCCCACAGGTAATAACTATATGAACCAGGGATAGTATTAATTTCATTCACATAAACACTTTGATTAGCATCTACGAGGAAGTCAATACGCGCCACACCGGCACAATCTAAAACCTGAAAGGTACGTGTGGCAAGTTGTTGTATATGTAACGTTAGTTCTTCCGAAATGGGTGCAGGAATTTTCCGATCTGCACCTGCCATCCCTGAAGATTCTTCTTCTTGATGGATATATTTATCATCAAAACTCAGCAAATTCGCGTCCGTTACGGGTTGCTCGCATACAGAAACTGTCGGTTCATCTGTACCCATCACAGCACAGTTGATTTCAACAGGATTCTCAACTGCTTTCTCAACGAGTATCCTACGCGAGTAATCTCCCGCTACCTCAACAGCACTGACAAACTCTGTCTCGTTGTTGGCATGACTCACACCAATACTTGAACCACCCATCGCAGGTTTGACGAAGACGGGATAGGAGAGTGTTGTCTCTACATCTTCGATAATCTCGTCGCGTCCAATTTCCCACTCATGATGATCCCACCACAAATATGGAAGTATGGGGAGTCTATTTTCATTGAGAATCGCCTTCATCATGATTTTGTCCATACCGACAGCCGAACCGACAACACCAGCACCAACGTAGGGTAAATTCATGAGCTCTAACAACCCTTGGAGTGTTCCATCTTCGCCATGCATGCCGTGGATTGATGGAAAAACAACGTCTATCGGAAGAACAGTCCTTTTCCGAACCTTCTGACCGAGCCAGTGTTTGGAACTCACAACGAACTTCGGCTCCGGATGAAACTCGACGGTAACTTTATCAAAATCGGACGGATGCGGTAGTGTTCCACCAGTAAAAGTAGATAAATCGCGAAGCGCATCACCGGTTAACCACTCGCTATTTTTTGTGACGTAAATAGGAATGACGTGATAGTTTTCTTGTAAAGCGATGCAGACCTGATGCGCGGTTACGATTGAGACTTCGTGCTCAGGTGTGCATCCGCCAAATATAAGTGCTACATTGTGTTTTGACATTTTTTATTAGTTGTCAGTTGTCAGCCGTCAGTTTGGTTTTGATGGATGAACATCTTGGTGGAATCGTCGTTTCCAAATTGGAGAAACAACGGTTCCTAAAAGATTATTGACCCTCAGAAACCTTTTAACTGATAACTGAAAGCGGAGCGAACTGATAACTGACGACTATTCCTCATAGTTGTCTGGGAGGTCGTTCTCAAAAAGAACAACGTCACCCGTTTGAACTTGTGTTGCTAAATGCTGTTTGACTTCTTCTAAGTTGCGCGCGACAATAATTTGCTGGCTCGGGTATTCAGCATCCTTCAAACCATCTAAAATCGGTCTGGTTCTTATAGGTCCGACTAAAATAACCAGATCACAGACATCGGCGGCTTGTTTTCCAAGTCGTCTGTTTTCTTCGTATTCTCTCTCACCGAGTTCTATCATCCCCGGTGTCACCAAGACTTTTTTCCCTTCTCCAATCTCGTTAAGTGCTTCAAGTGCCGCTTTCGCTCCGACAGGATTGGAGTTGAAACTGTCATCAATGATAGTTACACCACCGGCACCGGCGGTTAATTGTAATCGATGCGGTACAGGTTCAACATTAGCGACTGCTTCCCGAATTTCTTCAAGTTCCATTCCACATTCCATAGCGACTGTCACAGCAGCGAGGATGTTGGAAACATTGTGTTTACCTAAAAGTCGCGTTTGAATTTCGGTGTCAGTAATATCGAATTTCTCAGTATTCGCGTGGACAGTAAAGGCGAGTCCGTTATCAGTGTATCGAACATTCATCGCGATCAGGTCGGCAGTATCGACGACCGAAACCACAGGAGACGCTTCCGTAGCGTAGCGTCGGACGGGACTCCCTGTCTGTTCCCGTTTATCGGCAAGTCCGGCACAAATTTCGTTGTCGCAATTGAAGACAGCAAGTCCATCTGCTGGTAACGATTCAATGAGTTCATATTTTCCTTTTGCAATGTTTTCTATGCTTTTAAACCGTTCTAAATGCTGCGGGCCGACAGCTGTGAGGATACCGATTTGGGGAGACGCTAAATTGCACAATTCTCGAATATCGCCGCGTTTATATGCACCCATTTCAACAATAAAGATTTCGTGTTCTGCTGTCAGGTCACCACGGATCACCTTGCAGATTCCCATGGGGGTGTTGTAACTGTCAGGTGTCATCAAGGTATTAAATTTCTGGGATAAAATTTGATGCAAAATATACTTTGTACTCGTTTTACCATAACTTCCAGTAATACCGATAACTTTCGGTTGAAGGGTCCTAATCCGTTTTCTTGCTGAAAAGAGGTATGCCCCATTTATTGTCCGTTCCAAAGGATAAATGAGAAGATTCGCAATCGTTAGGTTAATGACGGATACTTCACTAAAAAGAAAAATAGCAATCCGCCATGGACTCGTCTTTGCTATCAAAACGAGTGTTGTCGCGAGACCTACAAGCAGACAGATCGAAAGCCCGAACACCCGTTTCGCGCGTGCTGTATAGACAAGCGGTTTTTTTGCCTCAACATTTTTCCGTCTTGTACTCATATAGACTTGGAATCCACCCCAAGCAACGCACAACATGGGAAAGAGCCACGTGGTATGATACTGAGGGTAGAACGCTGTAAGAACCAACAAACCACCAATAACGAGAATCTCTTTGACTTCAAAACAGTTCGTCAGATGCTGACGTATCCACTTCAGGTATCTGTCTGTCTTATAACCATCAAGTTGAAGTATATGGAGTCCACTTGCCGTCCTAACAACAGCTCTCGCCAAACAAGCTAACGTTACGAAGTAGAAAAGTCCTACACTTATCTTTTCCAAAATCATTTCTATTTTTTCCTATTGACCTTGTATCTTTGCGATTCTTACGCTTTTGTGATCTTTAAGAAACTTGCGACAATTCGGCAAAACTGTGGAAATTGGTCGAGGTATGAAAAGTGTCCTGCCTCCTTGAGGATGACCAATCCCGCGTCGGGTATCTCCTGCTCCATAATTCGCCCGAATGATACCGGTGTATCCTGATCGTGTTCACCCCAGATAAGTAGCGTTGATGCCGATATCTGTGGTAATAGGGCACGCAGATCTTGATTTACGACCTTAACAAGCGTGGCTCGCATCTCTCCAGCTTCCTGATAGTCTTTGGAACCGGCGCGAGCAGACATCGCGTTCGCAAGCCATATACCAGGTTTCCCGCATCGACGGAGCAATTTACCGATTTTTGCCATACCTACTCGGAGATAGTATTTGGTAGTTCGCGGCGGTCTAATCCCTGCAGAGTCAACAAGGATAAGTTTATCGACTTTTTCGGGGTGCTCCGCTGAGAGGATAATCGAAATTCTACCGCCAAAGGAGTGACCAATCAGATGTACCTTTGGGATGCAAAATTTTTCCAAAAACGCTTTAACAAACTGCGCGTAGTCGGAGGTATCCCATGCTGTGGGTGGAATTTGACTCTTACCGAATCCCGGCAAATCAAGCGCATAGACCTTGTGCGATTGCGCAAGCCATTCAAAAACTGGTTGAAAACTTGCAGCCTCCGCGCCCCAACCGTGTAGAAAGAGAACAGCATCGCCTTCCCCGGCAACCTGATATGAGATGTTGAGGTTGTTAACTTCCGTGCTTGGCATCTATAGCTATTTTGCACTTGCTGCATTTTTAGAGGGATTCCAAAAAATCTGAGGCAACACCCCTGTCGTCAAACGGAAATCTCTTGCTGTGAATTTCTTGATAATCCTCATGACCCTTACCCGCAATTACAACGACATCTCCGGCTTTTGCTGTGGCGATTGCGTGATGGATAGCATCTCGCCTTTCCGAAATACACACATATTTGGTGTCATGTGGTAAATTTGACACAATCTGCGCGATAATCGCATCGGGATTTTCAGTCCGAGGATTGTCCGACGTAATTACGCTGTAATCCGCAATCTGGGCGGAAATATTCCCCATTTTGGGGCGTTTTCCGTTATCCCTGTCGCCACCGCACCCGAAAACGCAAATCAATTTCCGTTCGGTGATACGCTTTGCAGCAGTAAGCACATTCTCTAAACCGTCGGGCGTATGCGCATAATCAACGATAACAGCAAAGTCTTGCCCTCGATCAATGAGTTCAAACCGACCGGGTACTATTGTAGCTGCGAGTCCTTCTTGGATTGCGGATATCGGGCAACCGTAACGGATACCCACAGCAATACCTGCGAGGGCATTATAAAGGTTATATTCTCCGAGCAAGCGCAACTTAGCTGGGAACCGTCCTTCTGGCGTAACCGCTGTAAATGCCAACCGGTTATGCGAAAACGCTATATCTTCGGCATGCAGGTCAGTTTTATTGTCAAGTCCATACATCAAAAGTAGTGAATCTGGGCAGGTTTCCGCAATGCGTTCCGACACAGGCGAGTCGCTATTCAAAACCGCAACTCCTTTTTCACTGAGTTGTTCAAATAGCATGAGTTTCGCCTTCAAGTATTCCGCCATCGTCTGATGATAATCAAGATGGTCCTGGGTCAAATTGGTGAAGACAGCAGTATCAAAGACCAGCCCTGCCAGTCGTTGTAGTGCTAACCCTTGGGAGGAAGTTTCCATGGTAACGTATTCTACGCCGTCCTCAATAAATTGTTTGAAGAGGGCATGGAGAGCGAAAGCATCGGGAGTTGTAAGCGAAGCAGGAAGTGTTTTTTCTTCGCCTTGAGCGTTCGTGTACTGGTGTCCGACCGTCCCAATCAGTCCGGTTTTTCGTCCACTTGATTTAAGGATCGTATGTATGAGGTGTGCAGTTGATGTTTTACCGTTGGTACCTGTGATACCGATAAGTTTGAGGTGTTTTGCAGGGTTTCCGTGCCAATTGGCGGCGAGCAAGGACATCGCACGCCGTCCATTAGGGACCTGCACATAGGGGACAGGTATTGTTGGTGTTCCTAACGCCGTCACTGGCTTTTCGCCAATGATGGCTGTTGCTCCTTTTTGTAGGGCATCTGCAACAAAAATGTGGCTGTCCACACTAAGACCTTGGTAGCAGACGAAAACATTGCCCTGTTCGACTTCCCGATTATCGCTGACGATACCTGTAATATCAATATCAAGCGACCCGGTACTCGCAGTAAGGTTTAGTCCGCGGACCAACTCACGCAGCTTCACAACCCCTCTCCTTTCACAGTAAGGCGTTGTGCCCGCGTTTGTTCTGTGGCAACAGGTGCAAACTCTGGAGTTTTTTGCAGCGGGGGTCCGAAAAACTCGGTCTGTTTCAAGTACTGCATCGTTTGGGCGGCAACTTTCTGAAATACTGGCCCAGCGATTTGCCCGCTGAAGCGGGCCCCTGTCGGTTCATCAAGCATAACGATTATTGACACCATAGGATTTTCCGCTGGGAGGAACCCCATAAACGACATAATCTCTTTGCCAGCGTAACCTTTACCATCAGGTTCTGCTTTTTGAGCGGTTCCTGTCTTTCCTGCTACGCTATATCCTTCAACACGTGCGCGACGACCACTACCCCCCTCAACAACGCCAATAAGTATATCTGTCATCTGTTTCGCGACTTGTGGGTGCAGTACTTGTCGAACTTCGAGCGGATAGATCTTTTTAATCACGCTCCCGTTACTGTCTCGAATTTCGCGCGTAATATGCGGGCGGAGGAGTTTGCCATCATTGGCAATGACATTTAACGCATTTACCATCTGCAGCGGTGTTACCATAATCCCTTGACCAAAAGGCACAGAACCCAGAGAGTGGGTGTCCCAATACTTGACTGCATAAAGGCTGCCACTGTGCTCGTATGGCAAATCTACACCCGTCGGTTTACCAAACCCGTACTTTTCAATATAAGTAGCAAGGTCCTCATGTCCCAACTGTTTCACAACCTTAATCATGCCGATGTTGCTGGATTTTTGAATCACTTGCTCCAGGGTCAGGACCCCTTTTGCTGAAACATCACGGATAATCCTGCCATTTGAGAGCCGATATCGACCGTTCTCGCAGAACACTGTTGACTCAGGGGTCATGATACCTTCGTTAAGTACAGCGGAAGACGCAACAATTTTAAAAATAGAACCCGGTTCGTATGCAAACCAAACCCCAAAATTCCGTTTGGCTTCCTCACTGCTACGGGCGTATGCGTTTAAATTGTACGTCGGGTAACTCGCGAGTGCTAATACTTCTGCCGTTTGTGATGCCATGACAATCACTGTCCCCCGCGGCGCGTTCCACTGTTCGCAAGCTGCTGCCAATTCCTGTTCAGCGACATCTTGGATGTATTCGTCGAGGGTCAAAACGATGCTATACCCGTAATCATCGGTAGATTGCCCATTCGTTAGCAGTTTAATCGGTTCGTTTCGGGCATCGGCTGCGCGCTCTGCGGCTTGGCGTTCCTTCGCACTCAATAGGTAATTGTTGTAATGATATTCAATGCCCTCACCCATATTCTGATCGTTTATATGTCCGATGACTTGGGCTGCAAGCACCCCCTTCGGATAGGTCCGCTTTTGTTCAACTTCGTGCTTTATGCCACGGATCTCTCGTTCAATTGAACGAATCTCGTCAAGCAATTTATAATCCAGATCCTTTTTGAGCCACACGAACCGTTTATCCTTACGGCGGAGTTGCCTGATCAATTCAGACTCCGCAACGCCCAGAACGGGTGATAACCTTTCAGCAACTTTTATCGGATCAGTCTTGATATACTTCGGATCGGCATAAACAGAGAGACTGTGACGACTCAAGGCTAAAATATTGCCATGCCTATCCAAAATTTTGCCTCGCTTTATTGTGGCTGTACGCGGAGAGTGCCAAGTGCGATCAGCTGTCTCTTGATGTTCTGTATTGTTGGATATCTGTACTATGAACAGTTTACCCACCAGCAACAGAAATCCGACTTGTAGCACTATAAGGACGAAAACGAGGCGGCGGACGGATAAATGCAAATTGTTTTTCATGTTTGACCTATAAAATTAAGATGAATCCAAATGCCTTTCAAAAAGGCGAAAAACAACACTAAAAAACGAAACTATTTGTCCCAGACGATCTGTGAAGCATCTGTCGGTTCAACCATTTTAAGCTCAGTTGCGATTTGTTGAACCCTTTGGATACGGGTTAACGCTGACTCCTCCAATTCAAGTTGATGAATTTCATCTTGGACGGAGTGTTTCTGTCTTTCATAGACAGGCTGCCGCAGTAAAGCGACATTTTTCGCGTAAGATGAGAACCAGATGCTACCAGCGAAGGCACAAAAAGATAACCCTAAAACGACGTAGACTAATGGAAACCTCTTTTTCGGCTTCGGTTCCTCCACTTTCGTAGTACGTGTTGAATAGATATCTGGTGTCTGCATTTGATTGAACCTGCTAACCGATTTTAGAGAACCGGACTTCCGGACTGCAGTTTTCTGATGCTACTTTACAACCGTTCTCTGAATATCTTATTACTCATAAAAACCTTTACTTTCTAAACGTTGAAGATATTATTTAAGATACACTTTTTCGTAGAAGCCATGGACTACAATTTGCGAGCGGCACGTAGTTTTGCGCTTCTTGCTCGCGGATTGTTTTGAATTTCAGTTTCACTCGGTAATACCGGACGTTTTGTGATAATCTCTACCGATGGCTTGTGTTCACAAATACAGATAGGCGTTTTCGGTGGACAGATACACGTCTTGGCACATGTCTGAAAGCAATGTTTGACTATTCTGTCCTCAAGCGAATGAAATGTGATAACACACAGACAACCGCCCTGTTTCAAGAGTGATATTGCGACATCTAAACCTGACACCAAGTTTTCCAACTCTGCGTTGACGTGAATCCGTAGTGCTTGAAACGCACGCGTCGCTGGATGGATTTTGAATGTCTTTCGCGGGACAGCTTGCTTGACAATTTCTGCGAACTGCGTCGTTGTTATTATCGGTTCTTGTTGTCTCGCTTGAACAACCCGATCCGCAATTCGTTTCGCGTATCGTTCTTCACCGTATCGCTTAAAAATATCAACAAGAACGTCTATTGTGCTATCATTGACCACTTTCATAGCCGTTGGAACGGTCTGATCAGCACTATCCAACGCCTGTCCGGGATTCATACGCATGTCTAAAGGACCGGTGTGGTTGAAACTAAACCCTCGGTGTGGTGTATCTAACTGTAGCGATGACACCCCTAAGTCAAGTAGGATACCGTCAACAGCATGAACTGAATGTCTTTCCAGTAAAACATCCATCTCAGCAAAATTGCCGTTAATAAGGGAACACCGCTCCCCAAAGGCGTGTAGCCTACTTTCAGCAACAGTGAGAGCTTCAACATCCAGATCTATTCCGATCACACGTCCACTCGGAGCAGAGGTTTCAAGGATAGTCTCACTATGCCCACCTAATCCGACAGTACCGTCTATGTAAACGCCATCCGATTTCGGTTTAAGAAAATCAACCACTTTATCGCATAAAACTGGTATGTGGTGCGTATCCATACTCGTTCCAATATGACTTTATACCTTTGCTGCTTAGCAAGAAACGTGCCAATTCATTTTATGGGCTATTGGGTCACTATAATGCGTCTATCCGATTTTGGTAGATAGCCGTCACAAGTTCCATCGTCTTGACTGCATCCGAAAAACAGGTTAGTGGCTGCTCGTCCTGCTGGATACAATCCACAAAGTGCCTACTTTCGCCATAAAATCCATAGGTTCTGTGCAGTTTGTCAGAATCCGCCGCTGTCTCCGGTGTAATTTCGGTTGTGCCTTCGGGCGTGTGAAGTACCGCGCGTCCGCCTGCGTCGGGATTGATATAAGCCGAAATCCCACGTGCGTGCATTTCAAATGTATGGATGCGTCCGCCAACTGCCCAATTCGTGCCAAGATATCCAGAAGCACCACTCGTAAATTTGACGAGTGCGTTGAAACTGTTCTCACGCTCGGAATAGAAACTATTGATGTCGCTCGCAACGGCTTTCACCTCGCCTCCACCAAGCCATCGGAGCGCATCTACGGCGTGAATCGCATCACAGGTCAAAACATCTATCACACCATCGTAGTAGAGCGCATTTGGCGTGTTTTTATGGAAGGTTGACATGCATTGAATGATTGGACCGTTTGCTTCAACTATCGCTTTAACTTTTTGTAAAAGCGGAATGAAACGACGATTAAAACCAACCATCGTTTTACAATTGTTCTTTTCCGCCGCTAACGCCATCTCCTTGGTTTGGTGGAGCGTAACACCCGGGGGTTTCTCAATAAAAACATGGAGTTGCTGCGAAAGGCAGTGAATAGCCAGAGGGAATAGGTGCTGCGGTGGCATCAAAATATATACAGCATCTGGAGACGTTTTTTCAAGCATCTCCCGATAATCAGTGAACGTCTGATCAATCTCAAACCGTTCCGCTGTTGCCTGAAGTTTCGATGGGACCAGGTCGCACAATCCGACAAGATTCACATCTTCACATTCTCTGAGCGATGGATAATGAACGCCATTTGCCATTCCACCCGCGCCGATCAGTGCGATATTGATTTTTTTCATTTTGGATCCTCCTTGCAAATCTTTCCTTGCATGTTATAGGAGAAGGTGTTAAAATGCAATTCACTTATACATACTGACGCTACTCGCCAATTTATACATTAAAACTAATGAACACAGACCCTATCAAACTCGAACTTTATAAAAACATGCTGACCTCGGTTGCCGAGGAGATGGGTGTAACACTACAACGCACAGCGTTTTCACCCAATATCAAAGAACGCCTTGATTTTTCATGTGCTGTTTTTGATGGGACCGGCAAGATGGTCGCGCAAGCCGCGCACATTCCAGTGCATCTCGGCTCTATGCCGCTTTCCGTCCTCGCTGCGATTGAACATACCGAAATGGTACCCGGTGATATGATCGCCCTCAACGATCCGTATCGCGGTGGCACCCATCTACCAGATATCACGCTCGTTGCCCCCATTTTTTCGGATGGAAATGGCAACAAAACAGAAAAAAAACCTGTCTTCTTTGTCGCGAATCGCGCGCATCACGCAGATGTCGGTGGCATGGCCCCAGGTTCTATGCCCATTGCAACAAGTGTTATCCAAGAAGGGATCCGTATCCCTCCTGTCAAACTTATCCGGAGCGGAGAATTGGATACCGACCTCTGGGAACTAATTCTCGCCAATGTCCGGACACCTGAAGAACGGCGCGGCGATATGGAAGCACAGCTCGCAGCGAACCGCGTCGGCGAACGGCGATTGCGAGAGATGATAGCCAAATATGGTACGACAGAGATTACGGCGTATATGCAAGAACTGTGCGAGTATGCAAGCCGAATGGTACGGGCACGCCTCCGAGAAATCCCTGACGGACGTTACGTATACGCCGATGTACTTGACAACGACGGTATTACCGATGATCCGATTGAAATACAGGTTGCAATTGAGATTGAAAATGATACAGCAGTCGTCGATTTTACTGGCACAGCACCGCAAGCACGTGGGTCTGTCAATGCGATTTACGCGATTACGCTTTCCGCAGTTTTTTACACTTTTCGATGCATCGCCGGTGCAAACGTTCCCGCCAATGCAGGGTGTTTAGAACCTATCCGAGTGATTGCACCAGAGGGAACCGTTGTGAACGCGAAGTTCCCAGCAGCGGTTGCAGGAGGGAACGTCGAAACATCACAGCGAATTGTTGATGTGCTACTCGGTGCTTTGGCGCAAGCCTGTCCCGACCAGATTCCTGCTGCGAGTTCCGGCACTATGAATAATCTCACAATCGGCGGCTATGATGCTTCACGCGGAAAGGATTTTACTTACTACGAAACTATCGCAGGCGGGATGGGGGCACGCCCGAACCGAGACGGTATTGATGCCATCCACACACACATGACGAATACAATGAACACTCCCATAGAGGCGATTGAGACGAACTATCCGATGCAGGTGGCAGAATATGCAATCCGACGCGGAACGGGCGGTGCGGGGAAATTTCGAGGGGGTGATGGCGTTATTCGAGCATTGCGACTTCTGACAGATGCGGAGGTTACGATTCTTTCAGAACGCCGAACCCGCGGTCCTTACGGTTTGCAAGGTGGAGAATCCGGACAACCCGGACGCAACGTGTTAATTTCTGATGGAGAAGAACATCCGTTAGCAAGTAAGGTCTCCGTTTCAACGCGCGAAGGCGATGTTATTCGCATAGAGACCCCCGGTGGCGGTGGATTTTCATCTTAACAATATAGTAACCTAAAGGATTGGGTTTGACACCGAAATCTGGTAAAAATGCCGCGCGCATAAAAAAAAATAATTTACATTTTTAAATTAATATGTTATCATATATAACTTAAATAGTATTAATTATGTATATGAGGATATTTTGCTGCTGGAGCGACTTGGTAGGATCGCGATTGCCAGCAGCAAATAGAGGAAAACTACGGACAACAACAGTGAAAAAACTGACGCAATCGGCATTTCAGAAAGCAAAGGACTTTATAATGGATCAGGGGCGAGCGTTGGACCAAAGACGCTTTGAATTCCATTTTGAGGATGGTCCCACTGATGCCGTTCTTGCCGCACTAACACCTTATCAAAACGACGATGGTGGTTTCGGCCACAGTCTGGAACCTGACATTAGAACACCATTTTCATCCGCGATTGTGACCACAGTAGGCTTCCAAATTCTCAGAGAAATTCGAGCACCTGCAAGTCACATATTGGTCCAGCAGGGAATCCAGTATTTTATTGCCACCTATGAGGCGTCCCAACAGGTATGGCCTATCATTCCACCTGAAGTGGATGATGCACCTCACGCGCCTTGGTGGAATTATGGGAATAGTGCCGAAACTTTCGGTCAGTTTCTGGTCAACCCTCGCGCTGAGATTGTCGGGTATTTGCACGAATTTAGCGATGGCGTGCCGACGCAATTGCTGGAGACATTAACAGCGACCGTTTTGGAGCATCTATATTCTCTACCCGACGAAATGGAGATGCACGACTCCCTCTGTTTCGTAAGGCTCGCGGAGACAGAGGTTCTGCCGAATAGGGACAAGGTCTGGGCAAAACTCGCTCGAGCAGCAGCACCCGGTGTTGCCCGGAACGCGGAGGCGTTGACTGACTATGTTCTCAAACCTCTGTGGTTGGTGCCCTCTCCAGAATCACCCTTAGCTGCTGGGCTCAAGGATGAAGTGGCGATGAACTTGGACTTTGAGATCGAACAGCAGGGCGGGGACGGCTCTTGGTCCCCGAATTTCTCCTGGGGCGATCAATATCCAGAGGCGTGGCGAACAGCCAAGCGGGAATGGCAATCCAGGTTCACGGTCGAGACTTTGAAAACATTGAAAGATTTTGGTCGCATTGCGCAAATGAGTGAATAGAAAGTGCTGATTGACTCAATTGGTAGGATCGATCCACTCTGTGTGTTATGTCAGTGGTCTGCGAATAAACACGGCTTGACCTGCAAAGAAAAACACGACGCTATAAAGCAAAAGAACCACCAGCAGATTGAAATGCATCGATATTACATCAGAAACAAAAAACTTCGGTGGAACAAAATCTGGCGGATCCGCTTTCAAAATACGTTGTAGGATTTCATAGTCTCCCGTTTCTTCAATATATCTATTGACGTGTTCAGCATATTGGTGACGGTATCGAATAACAGCGCTCCGGAAATTCCATTCGCTGAAAATTCCGGTATTCGCTACATCAGTCGCTAAAAAAACAAATGCCGCCGAGGGCGAAATTAGGGAGATGGACAGATTCATATCGGCTTGCGCTTCAACCGCATTGATGAAATCTTGTCGGATTTCTGCTGCTTTTCCCACGCTTAGGTTCATCTGTCTCCGCTCCGCTTTCGCTCGGATTTTGTCTATAGTTTGTTTCTCCGCATCACTTAGGGCTGCTGGATCGCCGCCATGTTCCTGTATGAATTCCTCTACCGCCTCGTGGCTCTGTTGCCAAATATCTCCTGAGAGTCTTCGTATATTCTCATGGACCTCATACACTGTAGGGATAGGACGCAAATAGGCGGCTAAAAATGGACTAAAGTTGGGTATCACTAAAACCATGACTACCCATAACGCCATCAAAAGAGTTAGTGTCGTTTTCGGATGTTTTGTCAAACATGACCCAAAAAGCCCAAGCGCACAAAAAACAGATAGGTAAAGCAGCGCCAACAAAAAAAGAAATAAGGTTGCTACCCAATCAGAGGGACGAAGATTCACATTCGGCATTAGGTATAAGAGTAGAATCACACTCATCAGTGCCGGCAGTAGAGAAGTGATTAGGCTGAGATAACTCCCAACGAACTTCGCGGTCAAAAGCAAAGGACGTGAGATGGAATTTACCAACACCAGCCGTAAGGTCCCGCGACGAGATTCTCCCGAAATCGTGTCATACGTAAACACAAATGCTAACAGACTCCCGACGATATTAAAGAAAAAAACAAAATCCAACTGGGAAAAGAGATAGCGGTTTGGGTTATTAACAAATTGTCGATTGTTCTCAAATTGAGGCCCCATTTTTGCTTCACTATTGGCATTCAAAGAGAGTTCTTCGTCCAATCCTGTTGCCAAAACCCTCAATGTTGGAAGGTCTCGGTTCATCCAATACCAACTATACTTATTGGTATACAGATAGTCTTTGAGTTTGTACCCTGTATATAATTGCCGTCCTGCCCAAGTCTTATCCGTCGCTAACATTGCCGTTGACCCGATGAGAAAAATCAATGCCAGAATCATTGAAACCGCGAAACGAGCACTGAGGATATGATCATGTATTTCTTTTTTGATTAATGTCCAGAACATGTTTTCCTCAATTCCGCTGTCATCTCACATCATAACGATGGAACGCTAAGTTCGCTCCCATGAACAACAAGACGTTCCACAAGAGGAGCAGTTGCAAATCAATCCAAACCGCAGAGAAACTGCGTTCCAACGGCTGGGGTCGATGAACAAACATGGACCATTGTCCCTCTTGTCTCACACCCCGTTTAAGCCATGCGAAAAGTCGGCGTCGATAGTCTTGATAATCTGGTATTCCTGTTTGTGCGAGCGTCGTTGAACCGTGGACATAGGATGCCAATGGCGAAAGACGAGAGAGGTTTTTTCCTAACTCAATTTGGCGGTCAATCTTGGCAATATAGGTATCGTCCATTGACCACAATATCTCTCGTTGTTCCTCAGTGATGTCGTGTTCGGTAACAACCTGTTCCTTCATTTGTCTATGCTCACCTTCAGACGGAGCGGGTGCTATTGTCCGCGTCGTTAAAAGCGCGAGCCTCGGTATCCATAACGTCCATATCATCCAGATAAATAGACACAAAACGAGGGAAGTTGCCTCTCGATGAACTACTGTAGAAACGAGTAAGCCGAGTGTAAAAAACACAGAGAGATAGATCAAAGTGAAGCAGATAATGCCACCGAGCCGCAGGAAATGCTCACCGGAAAGTGAAACGCCGGAGAAGGTATACATATAGATGAACATGAGCAGCACTGCCGGAGAGAAACTCAAAAGCAGACTGATATAGCCGCCGATCCATTTGCCTAATAGAAATGTTGATCGCCGAAGAGAATTGCTCAGCACCAAGGAGAGGGTATGTGTCTCTTTTTCACCACAAATGCTATCATAAGAGAGAAAAATCGTTAGGACCGACAAGACTATACTGACAATATAGACAAAGTCAGGTGTTTCAAACAGTTCAAAGATGTGGCGTTCTTCACCAAAACGCATGAAAACCTGTCCGATGACGTTATATCGAGGGTGATAATTTGGGATGACCGGACGGACTTCATTTGTTCCTTTCGCGATTAGACTCAGTGGTTGTGGAGGGCTGGAGATGCCACGCGCCAAATTCGACTGTTTTTCTCGGTGTTGGTAATCGTGCGACATTAAAACGATAGAAATTACACATAAGACGATGCACACAATACTTGTCAGGATATAACGACCACTGGTGAGATTATCAATTAGTTCGTGCTTGATCAAGTTACCAAGTTGACCCATATTGTTTTCTAAACCGCCTCGGACCCAGGTCCGGTAGGTTCGGTTCCTAACCGAACCTATCTGCCTTAGATCATGTGTAGATCGACATCTCGGTTGTAATCGCTTAGTGTCAAAACGAGAAGCTTGAGTTGAGAATAAGCCGGATTCTGTATGTGATGATCATTCATCTGGGATGGATGTTACCATCCACCTCAAGCGGTTACCTGGGGACGAG